>JAKLPW010000450.1 GCA_022013675.1 Anaerolineae bacterium
GGCGCGGTGCCCGGGTTCATCAACGAGCACGGCGTGAATGTCATGCTCACCGGTGGCATGGGAAGGCGCGCAGTTGTTTTCTTCGATCAGTTTGGCATCGAACCGGTGACGGGCGCCTCGGGAACAGTGCGCCACGCCCTGGAGCAATACCTGGGGGGCGAGTTGCGGGGCGCAGCGCCCTGCGCCGAGAGCGTTGCTCACGGGCACGAGGAGTACGAGAAGGACGATGTCGGTCGCTTGCGCGAGGAGGCCGAGATGCTGCGCCAGCAACTGGACGAGACGATGACCCGGCTAGACAAGCTCGGGCAATAGAACGGTCCGAGAGCATCGTGACCAACGTCATCGAAGCGCTACTATGTTTTCACTCACCGTGTGTTGGCAGGCCGGTTGGACTGGGAGCCGGACGTTGGTAGCTCAAATGGGGTGTCGCTAGAGTATGGAGTACACAGAAAAGGTCCTGGAGCATTTCAGGACCCCTCACAATGTGGGTGTGATCGAGGATGCTGATGGGACCGGGAAAGTGGGAGACGCTTCTTGTGGTGATGCTTTCCTGATGTTCATTACTGTACGCGATGAACGCCTGACTGATATCAAGTACCTGGTGCAGGGTTGCGGGGCCGCTATCGCCACGTGTAGTGCATTGAGCGACGTAGCGATGGGGAAGACGCTGGACGAGGCCATGGAGCTTACCGATGACGACATCGCCGAGGAATTAGACGGGCTCCCTCTGGAGAAGCTGCACTGTTCCAACCTGGCGGCCACTGTGCTGCATAGGGCCATCGCCGACTATCGCCGTCGACAAAAAGTTGATTTGCGAAACTGGCGCTCCCTGTACCAGCGGTGAGTGGGGGAGGTTCTATGCCAATATATGAATACCGTTGCAGTGATTGCGGAGCAGAAGTGGAGCTGTTACTGCGCTCGTCGGAGGCGGAACCAATCTGTCCCCAATGTGGGAGTTTCCGCCTAGAGAAGCTGATCTCTGCAGTGAATGTGATGAGCGGGCGTACGGCCCGGCCACCGGGCCGTACGTGCTGTGGTGCGTGTAGTTGTAGAGACGCCATATATGGCGTCTCTACTGAGATATCGCCACAGTGTAATGACGGCAGTTGTTGTAGTGCATAATTGGGTGCAAAGAAGGAACTATCTAATCAAGAAAGGAGCAAAGGAGCAATGAAGCATTACGACGTAGTAGTCATCGGAGGAAGCGCAGCGGGGTTGACAGCCGCCATAACGGCTCGCAGGCACTATCCAGAGAAAAGTGTCATAACGGTAAGGATCGAAGAGCAGGTAGTGATCCCTTGTGGGATACCCTATATCTTCGGGACCGTCCCGGGCCCGGACAAGAACCTGATACCCGATGCCGCCCTGGATAAGAATGGCATCGACCTGTTAGTGGGAAAGGTCACGGATATCGACCGTGAGAAGCGTGCCATCACCACCGACAAGGGTGATCAGGTTGGTTACGACAAACTGGTCATAGCGACGGGATCCGTCCCCATCGTGCCGCCTTTCCCAGGCAGGGAGTTACCGGGCATCTTCGCAGTGGAGAAGAGCGTACCCTACCTCAACCGGATGTTGGAAGCGCTGAATAATGCCAAAGATCTGGTGATCGTGGGCTGCGGCTTCATCGGTGTGGAGCTGGCCGAGGAATGTAAGAGGAGCAGGGACGTCAACATCAAGATCGTGGAGATGCTGAGGCATTGTCTCCAGTTGACCTACGACGTGGAGTTCTCCATCCAGGCTGAGGAAGCGCTGAAGA
>JAKLPW010000451.1 GCA_022013675.1 Anaerolineae bacterium
GGGCCAGCAGGCGCAGGGTGTGGCCGGTGGGAGCGGTGTCTACCACCACCCGGTCGTACTGCCCCTCTTCAGCCAGGGCCACGATCTGCATGATGGCCATCGCCTCGTCCAGGCCCGGCAGGGTCAACAGGAGAAAATCGTTAATGTCCTCCGCGTCGAAATAGGTGCCCCGCTCGGCGACCTGGGTGATCATGGGGTCGCATTCTTGTTTCCACTCGGCCAGCAGCCTCTCCGAGTCCAGTTCCAGGGCGAAGAGACTTCCCTCGATAGGCACGGCCTGGCCGCCGATGGCCTGATCAAAGCTATCACCCAGAGAATGAGCCGGGTCGGTGGAGACGACGAGGATTCTCTCCTCTGGCCTCTGGCGGGCCAGGTAGAGGGCCGTCGCCGCCGCCGCCGTGGTCTTGCCCACGCCCCCCTTGCCGCCGAAAAATATGAAGCGCAGGCCGTTGTCACTTCGGCTATGCTCAGTACAAGTTTGCAAGAAGCTGGGCTTGATCATTGATATAGGATCTTTCCGAATTCGACCAGGTCATTCATGCCCCGCAAGTCGTGGTCCAGCCGCGGCGCCTGGGCCACGCGGTGATCGGGGTGCCCGGCGATCACCTGCTGAATGTAGCGCTGCTCCTCCTCCCGCTTGGCCGCGCAGAAAGAGCAATCGCTGGGCAGGGTGACGAAATTGATCAGGATCTGGCGGCACGGGATTTCCAGCCGCCCTAACCCCTGGATGAGCCGCTCGCCCTCGGCGATGCCCATGGCCTCAGGGATGGTGACCACGATAAACTCTGTCTCGGCGGCGTTGGTGAGTTGCTGAAGCACCCTCCTGGTTTGCCGGGAGTACTTGATGGTCAGCTCGGCCGTGGTCCCCAGCTTGACCACGCCCCTGTACTTGAGCAGCAGCTTGGCCGAGGTGGCGAACCATTCCCGGGCCAGGTGGGGCAGTTCCAGGAAGCGGATCAGGTGGCCGGTGGCGGCGCTGTCCAGGACGAAAATGTCGAAGGCTTCGGCATCCACCAGCTTCATGATCTCCATCAGCGACATCAGTTCGTCCAGCCCCGGCGGGGTGGTGGTCAGCAACTGATCCATGATCTCCCGCTCGAAGGCCACCCGCACGTTGCCTCCGCCTCCGCCCATAAAGCCGTCGAATACCTCGTCAATGGCTTCTCGCTGCTCGGCAATGAACTGATCCAGCAGCTTTGGAGCGGCGTCTATCTCCTGGGCGTACAGGCGGTGTCCTGAGCCTGTCGAAGGGTTGTCGAAGCCCTCGATGCGGGTGATCTCGGCCCCCACCTTCTGGTCCAGGCTGTCGGACACGGAGTGGGCGGGGTTGGTCGAGAAGAGCAGCACCTTCTTGTCGGGAAACTGCCAGGCCAGGCGGATGGCCGTGGCCGCCGCCACGCTGGTCTTGCCCACGCCCCCCTTGCCGCCGACCAGGATGAACCTGGCCGAGGGTAGTGAGAGGGGAAGAGGGGGAGAGGGGGTGAGGGGGTGGGGGGGTGAGGGCTGCTTGTCTCCTTGTCTCTTTGTCTCCTTGTCCTTTTCTGTGGCCGCGGTGATGAGCTGCACGAACTCGCTCAACCCCTCTACGCCCCGCACCTCGTGGGGCAGGCGCGGCACCGGCCAGAGGCGCAGGTCGGCGGCGAATCGTTCCTCTATCTCCGCCAGGCGCTCTGCCTGCTCCGCCTTCTTGCGCTGGCAGGGAGCGCAGAGGCCATCCCCGCCGATGACGTGATTGACGATGAGGTTGTGTACCGGGATGCGCTCTTTCCTCAGGGTAGCAAAGAGGCGCTCGCTCTCGTAGATGGCCATCTCCTCAGGGATGGTCACCAGCACGAACTCGGTGGCCTTGGTGTTCTGCAGCGTCTGCACCACCAAGGTCACATCCTGCTTCTGCTCCTCCAGGAAGTGGTCGCACTCGTCGGGGATGTAGCGGCCAGAGAAGGTGCGCACCATGTAGCGGTGCTTGTCCATCATCATGTCCAGGGTCTTGACCCAGTTCCTCATCTGCGACGGCAGTTGCAGCATGCGCACCGTGTGGCCGGCCGGGGCGGTGTCCACCACCACCAGGTCGTACTCCCCGGACTTGATCAACTCTATGATCTGCCGGATGGCCATCACCTCGTCCATCCCCGGCAGGGTGAGTTGCATGAAATCGGCGATGTCCTCTTCGTCGAACAACGTCCCCCGGTTGGCGATCTCGGCCACTATGTGATTGTTAAGGCGCCGATATTCGGCTAATACCTTCTCGGCGTCCAGCTCACGAGCCCAGAGGCCTGCCCTGCCTGCGCCAGTGCCGCCCTGGCCTGGCCGCCAGGACAGGCAGGCACAGGTGAGCCCCGTCGAAGGGTTGTCCACGCCCTTGACCGAAACCACTTCGTCGCCGATGTCCTGGGCAAAGCTGTCTCCCACGGAGTGGGCCGGGTCGGTGGAGACGATCAGCACCTTCTTGTCCGGCCTCTGGCGGGCCAGGTAGAGGGCGCTGGCCGTGGCCGAGGTGGTCTTACCCACGCCTCCCTTGCCACCGAAGAAGATAAACCGCAGGTCCTGGTTCTGTAAGAAACTGGGCAGGCCTGTACTGAGCACAGTCGAAGTATCAGCCATATGCCTACTCTTGCTCTTCCGCGAACCCTTCGGGGAAGGTTCGCCGCCACCAGGCCTCGTCCGGCTCATATTGCTCGTCTTTCTTCGATGCCGTGATGGCTGCCAGGTCCTCCATCAGGACCTTCTCCTGCTCCAGATACTCCGCCTCCTCGACCTCCTCCAGCTCGTAGCGCAGTTGCAGCTCCATCAACCGGCCCTTGACGCGCTCTTCGTCGGTTCGCTCCCCCTCGACCTCCTCGTGGATTTTCTCGAACATCCACTTCGCAGACTGGTATGGCCCGGTCACGGGCAAGCTGACCACCTTGAGCACCGTCTTGAGCACCTGGTGCTCCAGCCAAGAAGTGAAGAAGAGCCGCGCTTGCGTCTCTATCAGGGACCTGGTGATCCTGCGTTCCAGCCTTGACGTGATGGACATGGTCAATCTCTCCTAGCAGATAGCTTATGGCTGATGGCGTATGGCAGATAGCAGATGGCAGACCATCAGCCATCGGCTATCAGCCATTAGCTATCGGCTGCCTTCGCGATGATCACCCCTGCGCCGTGGCAGCGCAGGCAGTAAAGGTGCAGGCCGTCGAACCCCGTGCCCTTGCAGACGGGGCAGGCCTCCGTCGGCTCCTGAATAGTTTGCACCCCCTTGCCATCGCAGCCCAGGCAGGTCAGCCGGGTGAAGGGTTGGATGCCCGACCCACCGCAGGCGCGGCAGGGAGTATGCGGCTCTTTCACCTGGACCTTTCCAGCACCGCGACAGGCTCCGCAGGTGGAGAGGGCCGATAGTAACCCAAAGGGGTCCCGCCCCCGGCCCTGGCAGAAGGCGCAGGTCAACTCGACCCAGCCTTCCACCGCTGTTGCTTTTTGCGTCATGTTGCCTCCTTTGGTGTATGGCAGATGCCGTATGGCAGATAGCAGATAGCATATGGCGGACCATCAGCCATCGGCTATCAGCCATCAGCTATCAGCCATCAGCCATCAGCCATCAGCCATCGGCCATCGGCCATCGGCTATCAGCCATCAGCCATCAGCCATCAGCTATCAGCTATCAGCTATAGGGACCACACCCTTGCCGCCGCAGGTGCCACAGCTCAGCCGACTGCGGAAGTAGACTCCCGTGCCCAGGCAAGCGGGGCAGGTTTCGTAGGGCTCCTTGACGCGCACGGTCCCCTTGCCGCCACAGACCCCGCAGTTGGAGAGGGGCGATAGGATCTTGAAGGGGTCCTTGCCCGTGCCACCGCAGAAGGCGCACTTGATCTCGACCCACTTTGCCTCTTTCACGGCTGCTTTTTGTGTCATCTTTGTACCTCCTCGCTCCCAGCCAGCACTACGCCGGCACTACGCCCGCGCCGCCGCAGGTGGTGCAAGGGAGCCGCAGGTCGCCCGTCGGATCCATGCCCAGCCCGCCGCAGGTGGGGCAGGTCGTCGTTGGCTCCTCGACGTGGATCACGCCTTTGCCCATGCAGGCGGTGCAGGTCAGCCGGCTGCGGGGATGGATGCCCGTCCCACTGCAGAAGGCGCAGGGCACGTAGGGCACTTCCACTTGCACCTGCCCCTTGCCGCCGCAGACCCCACAAGCCGACAGGGGCGACAGCAGCTTAAAGGGATCCTTGCCGCTGCCCTGGCAATAGGCGCATTCCACCGAGACCATTTCCCTGGTTGGTGCAATTGCTTTCCTGGCCATTTTTACCTCCTTGTGCGTGAAACGTGATGCGTAAAACGTGATTCTTGATGCGTGATGCGTGAAACTTGATGCGTGGTGCGTTACGTTTCACGTTTTATGTTTACTAGCCGCGACCACACCCTTGCCCGAGCAGGTGGTGCAGGGCAGATCGTACTCCATAGGAGCCCGCCCCGAGCCGCCGCAAGCCGGGCAGATACCCCGTGGCTCCGGCACCGTCACCACGCCCTTGCCTTTGCAAGCTGTACAGGTCAGCCGGCGCATGGATTGCTTGCCGGTCCCCCGGCAGAAAGCACATGGCGCATAGGGCTCCTGCACCCGTACGACTCCCCGGCCACCACAAACAGCGCAATTGGACTTGGGGTGCGGAACGCCGAAGGGGTCTTTTCCGCGACCTCCGCAATAAGCGCATTGCACTGCCACCCACTCACCTTCTCGAACAGCCGTTTTTGCTGCCATGCTTCTCATCTCCTCAAGTTATCGATTCAAGACCCTAAGGGTCCGGGTATCTTTCCTTTTCTGACAACTTCAAGTTCCTCTTCTGCTTCCTCCCAATGTATGACCAGTTCCACAAAGTTGAAGGGCGGCACAGGGCCCACGTAGTTGAGTTTCATCCTCTCACCATATTTCTCGTCCAACTCGTTGACCTTGTGGTCAAATTCCTCTATCCGCGACCTGTGGACCAGGAAGGCGGCGTTGAGAACCATCATGTCCATGAGGACTTTGTTGGTCTCGTACCTCTCGGCCAGGGGGCTGAGGGCGAGGGCCAGCTTCTGGGCATCTACGTCTCTCTTGGCCTCTATGGCCTCCTCGATCAGGGTGCCGAGCTCTATTCGGTCGTAGTGGGAGTGCGGGTGGGCGGCGAGGCGGTTTCGCATGAGACATATTTCCCGGTTCTCCCTGACGATATCCTGGAAGAGGCGCTCCTTCCTCCAGAAGACTTTCAACCCCTGCTCGTCCTTCTGCTCCATCTCCCTGAGTATTTCGTGCAGCTCTCCGTACCTTCTCTTGAGCAGAGCCTTGATCTTCTCCTCGGCGGTGCTTTTCGTGGGTCTGGCTATCGTCCCGAATCTTGCAGGGACAACGGGATCGCCCTCTTTCATCACCTCCTCACAGACCAACTGGTGGCTCATGGTGTTCGCCCGGCTGGTCTCGTATTCGTCCTGGGGCGAGTTGCTGACCGCAAAGGCAAGATCAAGAAAGGGAACGCTGTAGACCTCATCGCCGCGCTCGCCAATCCCTCTCACCGGAAGGTTGAGGGGGGTTTCATCGTGGCTTCTGGTCAGGCAGTAGAGATATATCATTCGCTCGTCGTCGCTACTAGCGCTCATACCTACAGAGTCTCCCCTCCCATGCGCCGGACGGTGATCAGCATGCTCTCCTTAATGGCGGCCGGGGCGAAGCTGCAGCGATACCCCTCGGCCTCTTTCTTGGCTGTGATTCCCTGCGCCGCCGCCTGCCCCAGGCAATAGTTGCTGAGCAACTGATAGGCCGCGGCGATCTGGGCAAAGCGCTCTCCTGCCTGTGACTTGGCAGACAGGTCGGTGGCTTTGTCGCCGGGCTGAGCATCGGGGTGGTGTTCCTGGGCCAGGGCATAGTAGGCCTGCTTGACCTCATTCAGGTTGGCCTCCTGGCCCAACCCCAACAGCTCCTGGGCCCCCTGGACCTCCTGGTAGGTCATGGGTCGCACCTCGACGGTGCTGAAGCTGTAGGGAGGCAGGGGCCCGATGCGCCGGAAGTTCAACCGCCCGCCCAGCTTCTCATCCAGCTCGTCGAGCCGCCGGTCGAACGCCCCTTGCTGCCCCTTATCGAGCAGGAAGGCCACGTTCATCACCATCTCGTCGTTCATCAGGCTATTCTTCTGCAGGTCCAAAGCACAGCCGACCAGAACGCTTAGGATCTCCTGCTGATATTTCTCCCGCTGACGATTCAGGGACTCATAGACCAGCTTGCCCACCTTGATCCTGTCGGGGGTGCTGCGCAGGCGGGACATTCCCTCGATCCTGGCCTTCAATTTGGCGATTGGCTCCTCGGCAGAGATCTCCTGGAAGACAGAAGGGAGGTCCCAGGTGGCCACCACCTCGACCTCGACCTTGTCCTGGATAGCAGCATGGGCCTCTTTGAGAGCAAAATGCCCCTGACGTAAGACGGTCTCCACCTCACCCTCGTCCTTGGCCGTGGTGCCAAACTTCACGGGCAGGACGGTGAAGCGCTGCATGACCTCTTCGATCACGGCCTGATGAGCGGCCAGGTCACGGACTACTCTTTCTTTGTCTCTGATGGCTTTGTAGTCAACCAATGGACAATCGCTGACCACTGCGGCCAGGTCTCGGTAGGGTACGGTGTAGACCTCGTCACCCCGCCCGCTGATCCCTATAGGGCCAAAGCTTATCGCCTCCGCGCTGGTTATCACGCCATAGATATACTTGGCATCCTTTGTCATTACAAGATCCTCCTCAACGTAATGCGTGAAACGTAAGCGTGGTGCGTCACTGGTCACGTTTTACGTTTCACGTTTCACGCTTCACGCTTCACGCTAAAGTCTCTGGCGATCATGCGCGTGGTCTCGTCTAGCTCCCGCATGGCCTGCTCCACCTTCTCGATCTCGCCGACCCGCAGCGCCTGGCGGAGAACGGCCACCTTGCTCCTCACCTTGCTCTGAAGCGCCGGTGTCAGTCTGTCGCCGTATCGCTCCAGCGTCTTCTCAGCCTGGTAGGCCATGCTGTCGGCGCGGTTAAGGGTCTTGATCTCCTGGCGGCGCTGCCAGTTCCGCTTGTCGTGTTCTTTGGCCTCGGCCACCATGCGCTCGATCTCCTCTTCCGACAGGCCGCTGGAAGCGGTGACGGTGATGTGCTGCTCTTTGCTGGTGGCCTGGTCCTGAGCTGTTACCTCTATGACACCATCGGCGTCAATCTTGAAGGCGACTTCGATCTTCGGCTCGCCCCGGGGTGCGGGCGGGATGCCGTCCAGGACGAAGCGCCCCAGGACGGTATTCTCCACGGCCATAACCCGCTCGCCCTGCACCACCACGATCTCCACGCCAGTCTGGTCTTCTCTGGACGTGGTGAAGATCTGACTCTTGCGCGCCGGGATGGTCGTGTTGCGCCGGATGATGGGGCTGGCGATGCCACCCTTGGTCTCGATACTCAGGGTCAGGGGGGTGACGTCAATCAACAGCAGGTTCTTGACCTCACCGACGAGAACGCCGGCCTGAATGCCGGCTCCCAGGGAGACCGCCTCCTCGGGATTGACCTCCGTGAGGAGCAGTTTGCCGAAGATGCTCTTGACCTTCTCTTGCACTGCCGGCATCCTGATCTGCCCTCCCACCAGGATGACTTCGTCAATGTCTGTCGTTTTAAGTTCCGCGTCGAGCATGGCTTGCCGGCAAGGCGCGACAGTCCTTTCGATCAGGTCCTCCACCAACTGCTTCAACTGCGCCCGGGTGAGGGTCATGTGGAGATGTTTGGGGCCTCGGGGCCCCTGGGCGATGAAGGACAGGTTGATGTCGGTCTGCAAGCGGGTGGATAGCTCGATCTTGGCCTGCTCCGCGGCTTCCTTCACCCGCTGCAGGGCCAACCTGTCCTCTCGCAGGTCAATGCCGTGCTCCCGCTCGAACTCGTTGCAGAGCCAGTCCACGATGCGGCGGTCGAAGTCGTCGCCCCCCAGGTGCGTGTCGCCGTTGGTGGCAAGCACCTCGAAGACACCGGCGCCGAGGTCCAGGATCGAGATGTCGAAGGTGCCACCGCCCAGGTCGTAGACAGCGATGGTCTCCCGCCTCTCAGGCGGGAAATCGTAGGCCAGGGCCGAGGCGGTCGGCTCGTTGAGGATACGCAGCACCTCCAGCCCGGCGATGCGGCCGGCTTCCTTGGTGGCCTGGCGCTGGCTGTCATTGAAGTAGGCGGGCACGCTAATCACCGCCTGGGTAACCGGCTCACCCAGGTAGTTCTCGGCATCCTGTTTCAGCTTTTGCAGGATCATGGCCGAGATCTCCGGCGGCGGGTATTCACGGCCATTCATGGACACCCAGACGTCACTGTTAGGCGCGGCGGTCAGCCGGTAGGGTACCCGCGCCCGGTCGTACTGCACCGTGCTGTCGGCAAACTTGCGCCCCATGAAGCGTTTGATGGAAAAGACGGTGTTCTCGGGGTTGGTGATTGCCTGTCGCCGGGCCGCCTTCCCCACCAGCCGTTCGCCGTTCTTGCCGATGGCCACGACCGAGGGGGTGAGGCGGTCACCCTCGGCGTTGGGGATCACCATCGGCATGCCCCCCTCCATCACCGCCATCACCGAGTTGGTCGTACCCAAGTCAATGCCAATGACCTTGCTCATGTCAGCCTCAACCACGGATTGATCCTTCGACAAGCCTTCGGGCCGAGGGCTCAGGACAAGCCTTCGGGCCGAGGGCTCAGGACAAGCCTTCGGGCCGAGGGCTCCCTGGCCTAGCCCGCCAGGGCAGGCAGGACATGCTTTCACGGATTTAGATTTTCTCTTTTTTTACCGCAGGCCCACTGACTGTTCCGCGGCCTCGATGCTCGGCTCCAGGGTAGCCAGCAGCGCCCGCCGCTGGGCGTTGATCTGGGCCATGCGGCCCTCGATGCGCGAGGCCCTGGCCGTCCACATGTCGTATTGCTTCAGCAACCGCGCCTCTTCCCGGTCCAGGTTGTCCAGTTGCTGGTAGATGTTCCCGGTGCCGGTGGAGTGGCGGATGTTGCCTTGATGAGGGATATCGTGCGCCGAGCGCACGCTGTCACAATATTTGAGTGGCATCGTCAATTCTCCTTCTGGCATATGGCATATGGCATATGGCATATGGCGGAGCATCGGCCATCAGCCATCAGCCATCAGCCATAAGCTATCAGCTAC
>JAKLPW010000452.1 GCA_022013675.1 Anaerolineae bacterium
CAATGGCAAGGTTGAACGTGCAAGGGTACCTTTCCACAAACAAGACGGGCGGGGACTGGTCCCCGCCCATACCGGGCAAGCCAACTGAATGAACTCCAAGCTCCAGCGCAAGCCCGCGAGAGGCTAGCGAAGCACCGAGCTAGACCCTGCTTTCCTCTCGCCGTCGAGCGAACACGCACAGAGCGAGAAGCGATGCTCCCAGCAGCACAGCGGCCATGGCATCTGTCGGGCTGGCCAACTCATCGCCGGTCACCGGCAGAACTACCGTCACCTCTGCCTTGACGATCCGCCCTTCCAAACCCGGGCTCACCGGTGAATTCGCAGCGATGTACTCGGCTACTGCGTCAGCCAGCACTGCGCCGGCGTCGTAGGGATCGATGGCATTGTCGGCGAACATGCTATAGCCGTCACCACCGCCGCGCATGAAGTCGTTGGAAGCCACCTTGTAGACCGCATTGAGATCAATGGGACTGTAGCTACCATCCGCGTTCTTGACTTCGACGTTCAGAAGGCGCGATCCCGCCTCCCGGCTCGGATCGAAAGTGAACTTCAGCCCGCCTACCTGCGGGAATTGCCCCTTGCCCTCCTCTACCATGCTAACGCCGTTTTCCAGGGCAGCCCAGACGTCGGAGCCCTTCAGACCAAAGGTAGCGATCTGGTTGCCGAAGGGCAGAACTTCCAATACACTGCCCATAGTCACATCACCGGATGCTATGCTAGCCCGGATGCCACCACCGTTCGTGATGCAGATCTGGGTATTCTCTGGAGCCGTCTTCCACAGCATGGCATCGCAGATCAGGTTGCCCAGGTTGGTCTCCTGGCTGCGGACCAGCTCTCGCGTGCCCTCCAGCTCAACACTGGACTGTCCCACAACGGTAGCCCTCAGATCTTCTATGGGAGCAGCGTACGCGGCCACGTCAGCCACGATGGCGGCGTCCTCGGCCACGCTCTCGTCCATGAATATCGGTGCGCCGCCATAGCTCTCGACCTTGCCATCGGCGTTAAAAGTGACATCGAGACGTCCCAGATACTTGCCCCACTCGTAGACAGTGACAACCAGCACCATGTCGCCCCCAGGCGAAGTGATCTCTGTGGGATAGGCTCCCTTGGCCCCTTCCATGTCGCCAAGAAGCGTGTGGCTGTGGCCACCCACGATGACATCAATCCCGTCCACCGCGGCCGCCAGAACCAGATCCTCGCTGTAGCCCTGGTGAGTCAGAGCGATGATCTTGTCCACGCCCTCGCCATTCAGAGCTGCCACGGTTGACTTGGCCGACTCTATCACGTTGTTGAAGACCACGTTTGGTCCGGGGCTGGAGATATAGACAGTCTCCTCGGTGGTCAGGCCAAAGACACCCACCTTCTCTCCCGCCACGTCGATGACGGTGTAGGCCGGAATGAGACCCGCCAGAGTCGGCTCGGCTGAGAAGTCAATGTTGGCGCTCAGCACCGGGAAACTGGCCTTCTTCACGAAATCCCCCAGCGTAGCGGGGCCGGAGTCGAACTCGTGGTTGCCTACGGCCATAGCCTGGTAGCCCAGGGCGTTCATGAAGTAGGCCTGCGCCTCGCCCTGCCACTGATTGAAGAAAAGCGTGCCCTGGAAAGCATCGCCCGCGTCGATCAGGATGACGTTGCCTCCCTCGGCCTTCACCTGCTGGATGGCCGTGTAGCGCCGGGCAATGCCACCCTGCACGGGCTGCCCGAAGGGTTCGAAGGGCTCCAGGTGTGCATGGGTGTCATTGGTGTGCAGGATGGTCAGCGTGAGTGGTCCCGCGGCCCAGGCCGCCGGCACAAAGGATAGCATCAATGCGATCAAAATCAGGGTAGACAGAAGAACTCTCTTCTTGCTGTTGAACATGGTAGTACTCCTTTCATTCTGTGACTGTTATCGTCCAACCGATGACCGTCATCATCCAACGAGACCAATATCTAGAGTGCCGTGGTTTGTTACTCCGCTCCATCACCCCCCTTCTGTGCCTTCTCCTAGCTGATGCTCAGAATGCAACTTCAAGATGGCAACTCACCAGTTGCTGGCAAAACAGAGGTGCGCCCCGATGTATGTGGACACTGAGGCATAAGATACAGGCAAAGCACTCGGTGAGACCGAGCATAGTACGAGGTGCCAAGACCCATGCGGACGAGACCTCCTTGTGTCACCGCCGGTACTGACAGGAATCGCAAACGGACGTAGCAAATAACGAGTTCGCAATATCTGTCAGGCATTGAGATTGTGGTAATTATAGCATAAATTGGGGGAAGTATCAACTACAATTCCAATGAGAATCCTGCCGATTTTGCTAACCATGTCTCATCCTGCCAATCCTGTTCATCCTATCCAGAACCCGCTCTCCAGCGTCTTCAAAGACAACTTGACAATTCTACAATATAGTTGTATAATATAATTGTATGCTAATACAATCATTGTATTTGCCAACTTACTTAGGATAGCGCAAAATGCCCCTATCAGACAA
>JAKLPW010000042.1 GCA_022013675.1 Anaerolineae bacterium
ACCGCGCCCACGCCGATGATCATACCCAGCATGGTGAGGCTGGAGCGCAACTTGTTGGCCAATAGCGACTGCAAGGCGATATGGATGTTTTCAAGTACGTTCATCGTCCCATGCCTCCCATGCCGGGCATTCGTATGATGCTACCACCACCTGGGAATCCAAGCTGAGTCTCTTCAGTCTGGTACTGTACCAGCACCTGGTCCCCATCTACCAGCCCTCGTAGGATCTCCACGTAGATCCCATTGCTGAGCCCCACTTGAACGGGTGTGACAACGGTGGAACCGGAGGCATCCTGTAGTATGACGACGTTGCCGTCGTCACTCTGCTGGATGGCCAAAGCCGGTACTAGCAGGGCGTTTTCGTTCTGCCCCACGACGATAGTGAGGTTAGCGGTCATGCCGGGGAAGATATCCACGTCCTCGACACCCTCCAAACTGACGCGCACCTTGTAGGTGACGATATTCTGGATCAGGGAGCCTTCCAGGGGGATCTCCTGGATCTCACCGTGGAGACGGATGCTGGGGAAGGCATCGAAAGTGATACTTGCTTTTTGGCCTACCCGGAGCTTGCTGATCTCCGTCTCATCCACGGAGGCGGTGATCTCCAGGTCGTTAAGGTCGGCTATCGTAGCTATCGGGGTACCCGAATCCACCAGGTCACCCACATCAGCACCGGTTGACATAATGGTTCCGTCAAAGGGAGCCACCATGACAGCCCCGTCCAGGGTCTCCTGGGCCTCCTCCAGGGCGGCCACAGTGGCACTGTATTTCGCCTGGGCCAACTCGATGTTGTTCTGCTGAGGCCCGGCCTGGATGGTGGTCAGGTCATCCTGGGCCTTGGCCAGGTTGTACTCGGCCTGAGCCACCTTGTTCTGCACTTGGGCCAGATCCATCTCGTCCACGCCAGCGCGTAGCTCGGTCAGTTCTTCCTCTGCCTCTGCCAGTGCCTGCTCGGCTAATATGACCTTGTTCTGACCATTCAACAGGTTCAAGGCAGCACGCGCCTGGGCCGCTTCCAGGGCGTCTCGGGTGTCCATCATCTTGTTGTAGGCCAGGAGCTGCTTATCCATCCCCTCCTCGGTGATCACGGTTTGCTGCAAGAACCCCCCATGATCTACCTCGGCCTGGTTGGCCTTCCACTGCAGGATCTCGATCAGGCTGTCGTTGGAAGGGTCGTTCTGTAAGGCCACGAGGGTCTCCTGGGCTTCCTGCAAGTTCTGCGTCGCATCTGCGACGGCTTTCTCAGTCGCTTCGACGTCGGGATTTTGGACTTCTTCCACTTCCTCTTTGGCCTGCTCCAGGGAGACCAGTGCCTGACTGACGGCTACCTGTGCCTGCTTCTCATCGAGAGCGCTGTAGGGCTGAGTAGCCCTTTCGAGACTATCCTCGGCCGCAAGCAGATCGGCCTCAGCTTGATCCAGGTCACGTTCCAGGTCGGCGGTATCAATGCTGGCGATGACATCTCCCTCACTCACCTTTTGACCAGCCCTGACCAGCAGTTCGATGAGTTCAGCCTCAGAGACGTCGAAGATCAGTACCTCGCGGTTTCTGGCGCTGACCTCACCAGTAGGGGTGATGGATTCCACCAGGCTGCCCCGCTGAGCGGCGAACACCTGGCTCAGTTCGTCGGCCTCTTCTGATGAGCCATTTCGGTTTCTTATCACCAGCACACCTGCTACGACGAGGGCGGCGGCTGCCACTATTGCTATCCATGTTTTCCGGTTTTTCATTATCTCAATCTCCTGCCGCTATCGTTGCTGTGGCCGACGCTGCTGGTCAGCACCACTGCCAGGCGACGCGAGATTTCGCATGGCACGGAAGTCAAACATCTGCTCTTCTTCGGCCTGGTATTGCACCAATACCTGATCCCCCTCATTCAGTCCGCGTAGGATCTGGACGTAGGTGCTATTACTCAACCCAACCTGAACGGGCGTTACTACAGTCGAGCCCTGTGCATCCTGTAGTATGACCACGTTGCCATCTTCGCCTTGCTGGATGGCCAGGACCGACACCAGTAGAGCATCCTCGGCTGTGCCGGTGATGATGGTGAGGTTGGCGGTCATGCCCGGAGTGATATTGATGTCCTCGGTGCCTTCGAGACTGACGGGCACCTCGTAGCTAACGATATTGGATCGTAGCGTGCCCTCCAGCGGGACTTCCAGGACTTCGCCGGTGAAGCGCTGGCCGGGGAAGGCATCGAAGGTGATGGCAGCTTTCTGCCCGGCCTTCACCTTGCTGATTTTGGTTTCGTCGATCCAGGCCTTGATCTCCAGTTCGTCTAGGTCGGCCAGGGTGACGATCACCTTGCTGGTGTTCACCTTGTCGCCGACCTCAGCGCCGGTGGATATGACGGTACCGGCGAATGGCGCGATCATGGTGGCGTTCTCCGCGGCCTCCTCAGCTTCCTCGTAAGCAGCCACGGCCGAGTCGTAGCGGGCCTGAGCCAGATTGATGTCCTTGGTCTTGGGTCCGGCCAGGATCTCGTCCAGTTCGTCCTGGGCCTTGGCGAGGTCATACTCGGCAAGGCCCAGGTTGCTCTGGGCCTCGGCTATCTCCAGGGCATCGGGGCCGGTCTCCAGTTCCTTCTGGGCATCGGCTAGAGCCTCTTCGACCTGGGCGACCTTGTCCTCGGCGTCGCTCAGGCTGGACTGGGCCTCGGCCTCTGCCGCCGCCAGTTGTCGCTTGAGATTAGCCAGCTCTTCCCATTTGTCACTGAGGGTCTCCGCACTGATCTTTCCCTGGTCGTATCTAGTCTTCAGGTTGTTGTAGTCGCGCTCGTGCCAGGACACAGCATACTGCAGGTCGCGCACCTTTTTACCTGCCTGAGAGCTGGTCTGGGTGAGTTTGAGGTTGAGCGTGGCACTCTCCAGATTGTACTCGGTCTGGCGTACCTTTTCCTGCAAGGTCTCGATGTCAGGGTTGATGATTCCGTCCAGCGCATCTTGCGCTTGTCTCAGGGCGACTTCGGCCCTGGCCACGGCCAGATCAGATTTCTTTCGATCCAGCTCACTGTAGGGTTCGAGGGCGTCTTCCAACGCATCCTGGGCGGAGAGCATGTCGGCTTCAGCCTGATCCAGGGCACGTTCCAGTTCGGAGGCATCGATTCTGGCCAGGACGTCGCCCTCTTGGACCTTCCGACCCGCAGTGACCAGCAACTCGATCAGTTCGGTGTTGTTGACATCGAAGGTCAGAGAGGCGCGCTGCTTCACGACCACTTCACCGGTGGGCGAAATAGAGGCAGTCAGATCACCGCGTGTGACGGTCACGACCTCGGTGAAGGCGGTAGCTTCGCTCTCTTCGGATTGTGGACCGAACAGGCGGAAGCCTCCGTACGCCAATCCTGCGACCACCACAAGAATGATCGCCCATTTCAGGTATCGGTTCATTCGCTTCATACTTTGTTACCCCCTACTGGCCGGATGTATCGGTGACTCGCATGCCTTGGGCCGAGCGGATGGAGCGTGCGGATATGGTACCGTCGGCATTCTCTTAGCCAGTGACGATCACGCTCTCGCCCACCTCAAGGACCTCTATACCTACGTCCATCATCTTCTGGACATAGGTAGTATCGGACGTTATCACCTCGATGGTGTCGTCGTTGGTGCTAAGGATGATGGTGGCCCCATCTATCTTCTGGATGGTCCCGAAGGTACCGCCTGCGGCCAGACCGCCGGTAGCAGCTTGCCCGGTGCCCGGCTGTCCGGGCATACCACCTGGTAATCGGCCTTCCCCCCGGCCACCCATCTGCTGGAAGAGGGCCGCAGGATCTTGCATGACTCGGTTCTCTCCGTACTTCATGCCTCCGTAGAAGGCCCCTCCACCTACGACAATCACTACAGCTACCAAGATCACGATCATTGTGGATTGCTTCATCTTCTCATTCCTCCTGTGGTTGTGATGACCAGCGCTTCCGAAGACATGTAGTCCTATGTTCCATATGAGGCAATCAGTAGCCCCCACCGTTTCCCGGTGTCACGCCCGAGACCAGCCCGTCCAGCAGACGGATAACGCGGCCCGCGCGGCTACCCACATCGGGGTCGTGCGTGACCATCACCACGGTGAGCCCTTGCTCTCTGTTCAGAGTTTCGAAGATCTCCAGGATCTCATCGCCAGACTTTGTGTCCAGGTTGCCCGTTGGCTCGTCGGCGAGGATTATTGCCGGCTCGTTGACCAGGGCGCGAGCGATAGCCACACGCTGTTGCTCTCCACCGGAGAGCTCGCTGGGACGGTGATTCGCCCTATCGGGCAGGCCCACGGCCCCCAGAGCGTCCAGCGCGCGCTGTCGTCGGCCCGACGACCCGGCGTAGATCATGGGCAATTCGACATTGGCCAGAGCCGTCATGCGAGGCAGCAGGTTGTAGGTCTGGAATACGAATCCGACCTTGCGATTGCGGATTTCAGCCAGCCGATCATCATCTAGCTCGCCTACCTCCACTCCATCCAGGTGGTACGTGCCAGACGTTGGCTGATCCAGACAACCGATGATATTCATCAGAGTAGATTTTCCTGACCCTGAGGGCCCCATGATGGCCACCATCTCGCCTTCTTCTACCCGCAGGGAGACGCCCCGCAGGGCGTGCACTTGAACCTCGCCCATCTCATAGGTCTTGGTTACGTCTTGGATTTCGATCATGATTCCTCACAATCCTCTACTGGCCCCAACATCCAATGTGCGCTTGGTCGCATCCTCCGGCTGAATTGTAGCATACTCTTGTGAAGATTTGATGAAGAGACTATGAGGCTTTTGTTAGAATCGCGCGTAATCAGAAGCATTGCCATATCTCAGTCGTTGCTTCGACATGATGAAGAGGGGAACAGGGCGAGCGTCCCGTTCCCCTCGCTAGGGCGGCCGACTGCTTCCTCAGCCAGCCGCCGGGCGGATAAATGGTCCCAAGGTTTTCAGAGTGGTTAGGAAGAGCTCAACTCTGAGGACATGGTCCGAAAGGGGACCGGTTGGCGGTTGCCCGGGCGCATGCCGCCGCGACGACCCCAGGTGGGGCCGCAGGAGCCGATGGTGCCATTGAGCATGGACTCGATCTGAGACTCGAATCGCTCCATCATCAGGTCGGCTTGCTCCTGCGTGATCTGCTCATTCGCTACTGCCTCTCGCAGCATCTCCGCTTTGGCCTCCAGGAGCGCGTCGGTGAGCTCCTCTGCGCTGATGCCACGCTCGGCAGCGATCTCCGCCAGGCTCTTGCCGTCCTGGATCTCCGCGTGCAGTTCCTCGGGCGTCAGACCCAGTAGATCGCTGACCGTGTCGTGAACCGGCTCTCGGACCATGGGTGTGCCTGGTGCGCACTCTTCGTGGTACAGAGGCCTGGAGCCGTGGTCCAACTTCAGCCCGGGCATGGCCTCCATACGTTCCATCATCCGGTCAGCTTGCTCCTGAGTTATGCTCCCGCTCTCCACGGCCTCCTGCAGCGCCTCTGCTCTGGCGTTCACGAAGGCCTCGTTCAGATCCTCCTCACTGAAGCCCTGCTCGGCAGCGATCTCTGGCAGGCTCTTGCCGGCCTCTCGCTCTGCGCGGATCTCCTCCGGCGTCAGACCCAACAGCTCGCTGATGGTATCGTGAACCATCGCGAAGCCCCTGCGGATGTTGCCTCCAACGTGCCCCCAGGGGGTCTGGCGTGTCGGTGTGGGGTCCTGCGCAAAGACGGTGCCGATTACGAAGAGCCCCAGCAACGCTACGACCAGCGTCGTCGTACCTATGGTCAGTACTCTCTTCATTACGTTTGTCTCCTTTCAGACTTGGGTTTGTGTTACACTGCTCTTGTTGCACCCGTACTATACCAAATCTATGTGAAGGCTTGATGAAGGACTTGTCAGGATTCGATTTGGCTTGGATGGTGCGCAACTCGCTCTGAGCCGGTCCGTGACTGGCGTCATTGGGTCGTCGGGCCACGGACCCGACTTGAGCAGGGACTAGAAGGACGTAGGTCGGATTCCCAATCCGACCTATGTGACTTGTCGGGAAAACGTCTGTTGTGGTAAATACCCCATACTCCCGCGGAGGGCGCGTCTAGTGGCAAGTTGCTGGTGAAACACGGGGTTGATGGATTTGCCAAACGCCGCAGAACGGCCGTAGACAGCCTTAGAGAGCCTCAGTACTGCTACGATTTCCCTGAATACGCGTGCTTGTCAAGATGGCACACTCGGCGTATAATAGATGCAGCACCATGGTGTCTTCAATCGATTGATTCGCCGGCACACTCGGTGTATGCTCTGCCAAAGCTGGCGCCAATTGCCAGTTAGGCACATTGATCAAGTGGAGGCCAAGTCATGTCGATGCAACAGTTCACTGCAGTCATCGAGCGTGATGATGATTGGTATGTCGCTCTTTGCCCCGAATTGGATATTGCCAGCCAGGGCAAGTCAGTAGAGGAAGCCCGCCGCAATCTGATCGAAGCCATCGAGTTGTTCTTTGAAGCAGCATCGCCATCTGAGATTCGAGAACGCGCTCGTACGGAAGTGTTCGTGACCCAGGTAGGTGTCGCCGTTGCCTAGGCTGCGCAGACTATCGGGTAGAGAAGTGTGTGCAATCCTCGCAGGGCATGGTTTCGTGCAGGTCCGGCAGCGTGGAAGTCATATCGCGCGAGTATGGTGTCGACGGCTATCGAGTGGACGCGCCCCATGGCAAGGAGCCCAACTGGGATCGCACTATCCCCTACCATGCCAGTCACACCAGTTTGGGTGTGATACGTTTGCTGGAGCGCTTGCAGCGGGGACTCAAAGAGATCAATCCCCAGGCGGTGCTCTTGTGCGAGCTATACGGCCCGATCTACGTCAAGAGCCACGATTTCTGCTACGATTACTTACCCCATCACATGATCCATTACCTGGCCATCGGCAAGCTTAGTCCCTGGGAGTTGGGAGAATGGCTAGGAGACCATCGTGCTTGTCTGCCGGAGGGCGCGGTGCGCGTGTGCTTCACCGAGACCCACGACACACGTGATACCACTGCACTGGCTATGGCCCTGCGCGGATCACTGGTGCATCAGGCTGAAGCGGCGCTGCTGGTCCTGGCGGGATTTGTGCCTATGGTCTGGTCCGGGGAAGAGGATGGTCTCGAGGAGTTCTACGCCTGGTTGCTTCAAGTACGCTCTACCAACCCTGCTCTGATGCAAGGCGACTGCGTGTACAATGCGGTGTCCTGCAACGATCCCCAGGTCTTCAACCTAATCCGATGCAGTGAGGAGCAGACCATTGTGGGGTTGATCAACTTCTCCCCACATAAGAAGACATTTACATTGGGACTGCCGATAAGTGTTCTGGGCATAGGGCCACGGGATAGTTATGAGCTCGTCGAACTCCTTGCCGGTGTGGAGTGGGACGAGGATGGGCGGCGTTTCTGGATGGGTTCGGATCTGCAGGACTTCGTTCTGACCTTGGAGCCATATCGACCCTATTTCTTTGAGTTGAGAAGAGATCGAGAGAGGCGCTAGAGTGGGCGGATTTGGTGTCTGCCCCTGTTCTATCCAAAGGAGGAGAGAGATGAAAGCGCTAAGAATGGTATTGACCTTTGCGATTTTGATAGGAGTATTGGCAGGTTGTATCCCTGAAGCACCGACCCCGACGCCGGTCCCAACGCCGATTACGCAGCCGCCGCAGCCCACGGAGACGGCTGAACAACCTCTATATCTGGCCATCATCTGGCATCAGCATCAGCCGTTGTACTACAAGGATCCCGAGACGGGCATCTACGCCAAACCCTGGGTGCGGATGCACGCTCAGAAGGATTACTACGACATGGCGGTGATCCTGAAGGACTATCCCAGCATCAAGGCGACATTCAACCTGACCCCCTCGCTGATAGCGCAATTGGAGGATTTGATAGGGGGAGCCCGAGATCGCTACTGGGTACTCACGGAGAAGCCCGCCAGCGAGCTGACCGACGATGACAAACGCTACATCCTGCAGCGTTTCTTCGACGCCAACCCCGACAACGTGGTGGGCGTTCATCCGCGCTACAAGGAGTTGATGGCCAAGAGGGGAGGGGCTTCGGATCCAGAGATAGAGGCTGCCCTGGGGACGTATAGTGAGCAGGACTTCCGGGACTTGCAGGTCTGGTTCAATCTGGCCTGGTTCGATCCGGATTTCAAGTCCCAGGAGCCGCTGAAATCACTGGTGGACAAGGGAAGGGACTTCAGCGAAGAGGACAAGTGTGTCGTACTGGACAGGGCGCTTGACGTAATGAAGATGGTTCTACCCATCCATAAGGAGCTGCAGGATGCGGGGCAAGTAGAGGTAACAATGACGCCTTATGCTCATCCGATCTTGCCTCTCCTATATGACACCAACCTGGCCGCGGTGGGTATGCCGGATGCCCCGTTGCCCAGTCGTTTCTCCTTTCCGCAAGATGCTATAGCGCATCTACGCCTGGGAATCGAGCGATATGAGAAGATCTTCGGACGCAAGCCTCGCGGAATGTGGCCCGCTGAGGGGTCCGTGGCTCAGGAGATCGTCCGGATGGTGTCAGAGGCTGGAATCACCTGGATGGCTTCCGGAGAGCAGGTGCTGGCCAAGTCCATTGGTATAGATAGCTTCACCCGGGATGCCCGAGAGGTCGTGCAAGAGGCCGATGAGCTCTATCGGCCCTACTACGTATCTGAAGGAGACGGACGTCCGGTGGGCATGGTCTTCCGCGACCTGCGCCTATCGGATCTGATCGGCTTCGAGTATTCGAGCTGGGATGGAGAGAAGGCAGCCGAGGACTTCATGGGGCGCATTCGTATGGCCAAAGACGCTTTGGAGGAAGATGGCATCGAGGGACCGCATCTGATGACCGTGCTCCTGGATGGGGAGAACGCGTGGGAGTACTACCGCAATGATGGCAAGGCGTTCCTTCATGCGATGTATCGTAAGCTCGAAGAGGCCGCTGACATCGTCACGGTGACGCCCTCGGAGTATCTGGAGATGTTTCCCGAACAGCGCGATATCGAGCACCTCTGGCCTGGCTGTTGGTTCACTCCCGACTATTCTACCTGGATCGGAGAGGATGAGGAGAACGCAGCCTGGAATCTCCTGCTTAAGGCCCGCACGGTGGTCCAGAATCGGAAACAGGGCATGGACGAAGAGAGCTACGCCCGAGCGATGGAGCTCATCTATGCCGCCGAGGGCAGCGACTGGTTCTGGTGGTACGGTGCCGATCAGGCCGTCGCCGACGAGCAAGCCTTCGACCAGATGTTCCGCAGCACCCTGATGGACATCTACAAGACGGTGGGAATGTCTGTCCCCGACGAACTTTATGTCCCAATCATGCCAAAGACGTCCCCTGCGCCCGCCCAAAAGGTTCAAGGCATGTTTACTCCAACGATCGACGGGCGAATCGATCCGGTGGATGAATGGACGAAGGCTGGCTACTACCAGGAGGCAGGCGGGGCCATGGCGCGTGCGGATAGGCTGGTGGCCAGATTGTACTACGGCTACGACAAGAAGAATGTCTATCTGTTGCTAGAGGGAGTGCGCCCCTGGAAGGAAGTGGGGTCTGAGGTGCAGGTGGCAGCCTACATTGGAGTGCCGCGGGCAGAGGTGGTCAATGGCTTCTCTCGTTTCGGAGCCAGTGCTGAACCCAAGCAGGCGTTGGGGTTCGGAGCCGCTTTCGAGGCAGCGGTACGAATTGATGCTACTCCGGTGATGTCGGGCCTCTCATCGGCCAAGGGGGGGAGCGACTGGGGTGCTCTGGAGCCTCTGGAGCAGGTTACTGTGCAGGGCAACGTCGTTGAGATGGCCGTGCCTTTCTCGGCACTAGGTGATCTGGAGGCTGGGGATAGGCTGGTGCTGCTCGCGGTCGTGAGCAGTGCTGGCAGGGACGTTGACTCAGCGCCCTCCGGCGGCCCTATCGCCATCGTGGTGCCGGACATCAGTGTCGTGACACCGATCCTGACGGTTGACGATCCTGCCGAAGATGACCATGGCCCAGGCAGCTATACCTATCCCACGGACGGGGTCTTCGAAACTGGGTGCTACGATCTGAAGCAGTTCGTGGCGGGCTACGACGAGCGGAATCTGGTGTTCTCCTTCTACCTGAATGGGCCCATCAGCAATCCCTGGGGTTCCGGCACTGGATTGGCGGTTCAGTCGCTGGATGTGTACATTGACGTGGATCATGAGGCAGGATCCGGGAGTAGGGTTCTTCTTCCGGGTCGCAACCTGGCGGTGTCTGAGGAAGATGCCTGGGACTATGCTATTTGGGCGGAGGGATGGACGCCCGGGGTTTTCAAAGTTGACGCCAACGGCAAACCGATCAAACTGAGCGTGACGATGAAGATTATCGTTGATCCCGTGGCACAGAAAGTAACGATTCGCGTGCCCAAGACGGCTTTCCCGGAGGGCGATCCGGTCACCTGGGGTTATCTGGCTACTGTCTCCAGTCAGGACGGTTTCCCCTCTACCGGTGTTTGGCGACTCCGGGACGTAGAGGAGGTGGCTGTTCAATGGCGGCTGGGCGGTGCGCCCGCGGATACCAATCACACCAGGGTCATTGACCTGGCCTGGCCGGAGGCAGAGTCGCCGACGCAGGAGGAGATGCTCAACGACTATCTGGCTTCGCAGGAGAAGAACATGGACAAACTCTCGCCGGATGACTTCGCTCAGGTGGGGATGCTGCAAGTGCCGTGATAGTCGGGAGAGGGCAGACCTCCGAGGTTTTCGTTGGAACCAGTGAAGTACCCATGGCAATGGTGAGCTGTGGGGAGCAGCAGATGGTGATGGCGGAGAACCCTCGGAGGTCTTGGTTGCGTGCGCTCCAGCGGGGCCGTGACCCGTGGCTCTTGGCAAGCCACTCGAAGTAGCCGCGAAGCCGTAGGTCGCGGACCTGCTCGAGCATAGGATTCTGTCTCGCTCCTGCTATTGGGGGGGCTCCAGGCTCTTGTCTACGAAGTCGCAGAGATCCTCCAGCACGCAGGCATAGCACTTGGGCCGCTGGGCATGACATACCTGTCGCCCGTGGGCGATGATGTTCACGTGAAAGGGATAGTAGAGTTCTTGCGGCACCATGGCTTCTAGCAAGATGTTCGTGCGCTCTGCCGAGCTTTTCATCGGAACCAGTCCAAGTCGCCGCGTCACGCGGTGGACGTGGGTATCCACCGGAAGAGCCGATCTATCCAGTGAGAAGAGCAGCACGCAGGACGCTGTCTTGTGTCCTACTCCCTTCAGCGACACCAACCACTTCCGGGCCTCTGGAACGGGCATCTCGCGTAGGAAGTCAAGGCTCAACGTGCCTTGCTCCCGGTGTATGTGCTCTAGTATGCTCTTGATCCGGGGCGCTTTAATGGCTGCCAGACCGCCGATGCGGATGGCGTCCTCGATCTCTTCTACGCTGGCAAGCCGGACTTGCTCCCAGGCAGGGAAGCGGGATCGCAAGGTCTCATAGGCTCGATCCCTGTTCACGTCTGAGGTGTTCTGGGAGAGAATGGTGAAGATCAGCTCGCTGAGTGGGTCCAGAGTGTGTGCTCGACTGAGTCGCGGGCCGTACTCGGATACCAATCGCTTGTGGATCGACAGAGCCTTGCGACTCGGATACTCGGATACAGGCATTGGGACTGTATTCTCCGATGGTCTGGACATCCATCTCTCCTCTTGTGTTCGATGATGCTATGCGACCGTGCATACTGCCTTCGAGCAATCCTCCCGTGCGATTATACCTTGCCGAAGAGGGCAGTCAAATGTGACTTCGCGTGGCTCGATGGTCTATCTCCCTGCCAGGGAGATGAAATCAGGCGTTCATCAACTGTCGCCCTCAACGAAGGTCATCCCCTCCACCTGGTCCACTGCGGCGACAATTGCCTTCCTCAAGCCCACCTCGATCCGGAACTGCTCCGGGGCTTGGCGGGCTAGCTGACCCTGGCTGAGGGCTTCAAGTACCTCGTATAGGGGAACTGTGCCTCGGTTTGCTTCGGCCTGCTGGGGCTCAAGTTCCAAGACCAATTGACGAACCCGATCAGATGTGACGGTAGCCAGCAACGCTTCCAGTTCTTGCTTGTTCATGATTCTGCCAACTCCTTGGTTTTCCAGAGAAGGATGCATCCGTGTGGTCAGAAACGGGAACCCCTATATTCATCGTTCCGAATATAGAGTACTCCTATTCGCGCCTTGCGTCAAGTTTTATGGTGGTCCCGCTCTCACCTGTGGTGTGCGACAGGCTTAGGGCAGGTCTTGGTCGTGGCAAGCTTCTGTGGGAAGCGCCTGGCCATCGGCTGGAGATTGCTTCGTGCAGGAGATCAACCGATTTGACAGACTTTTAAGAATGCGTATGATATTCAATATCTTGAATATAGTGAAAGTCTTGGTGTTATGAATCCCTATCGGGAACAGGCTAGTTTGATCAAAGCTATGGCGCACCCAACTCGTCTCCACATACTGGACATCCTATCCAGGGGCGAGGCATGTGTGTGTCATCTGACCACCATCTTGAAGCACCGACAGCCGAATATCTCGCAGCACCTTATGGTCCTGCGCGAGGCGGGCCTGGTACGAGACCGTAGAGATGGAATAGTGGTTTATTATCGCCTGGCTGATGATAGGACTCCGCAGGTCATCGTGTTGACGCGTGAGATATTGCGCTCTAGAGGATTCGAGGTCGAGTTCCCACCCATTCCCACGTTACCCGTGAAGGGGTGCCCTTGCCCCAAGTGCGGCGGCGAGGGTCCTTGTATCTGATGGTCTATCGGCAGGATTGCTCAACTCGTTCCTGCCCATTTTTTAATTATGTATATTCGGCTTTGTGAATGTATGGGGCTACGCATCCAGAAAATGGAGGTTCTTGCCTGTCATGAATACATTGAGCTACGTGGGGAGCCTACTCCAGGGAGGTTTGGGCAATCTGGCAGCCTATCTAGCAGCGCACGTCTTGCTCTGTCTGCTGCCCGCCTTTTTCATCGCTGGAGACTTGACGGCCTTGGTGCCCAGAGAAGCGATCACACGCTATCTGGGACGCAATGCCCCCAAGTACATTTCCTACCCCGCAGCAGCGCTGGGAGGTTTTGTACTCGCGGTCTGTTCGTGCACTATCATGCCGCTTTTTGCCGGCATTTACAAGAAAGGCGCTGGCCTGGGTCCTGCTATTACGTTTCTGTTCGTCGGCCCAGCGATCAACATCTTGGCGCTGACCTATACCGGGGTTGCCATCGGCATGGATATAGCTATCGCCCGAATCATTCTCTCGGTGGTGTTCGGCATTGGCATCGGTTTGATCATGGCTCTCACCTTCCGCAAGGATGACGCGGCGCACGCCCAGGAGGCAAATGGCCTGTTTACTGGGAGCGTTAGGGTTAAGAAGAGCACGTGGCTCTTTTTCATTCTGCTTCTCGGGATTCTCATTGCGGGAACTCTGCAGGTCGACCTGTTCACGAACAGCTATGCCCAATTCACACTGCCCGTCGAGGGCATGGAGCGCTTCCAGGAAGCCCTGCATCAATTGGTGCCGTTTGACGCCAGCATGGGTGAAGAGGGTGTTACCGCTCAAGGAGCGATCCTGATCGTCTTACTGGCTCTCATTGGTATCAGCGCATGGTTCGGCCTCAACAAGGTCGACGAGGGCTACAATCGTTGGACCTGGGTCTCATTGGGGCTGACCGTGGTGACACTGCTCGTCGCAGCAGCCAGGATGATCCCTCGTGCCGGTGGGCTGGATATACTCATCACGGGCAAGATGGTGGGCGTTGCCGCAGCGATGGTCGGTCTGCTGGTCGTCGCACGTAAGTACTTGGACGAGTATGAAATCCAGGAATGGTTCTGGGAGACGTGGCGTTTCGTGAAGCAGATCTTCCCTCTCCTGATCGTGGGGGTGTTTGCTGTCGGTGTCATCCGGGGGCTCATCAGGCCCGAGTGGATCGAAGCACTTGCAGGGAGCAACACCGTGCTGGCCAACTTAGTGGGTGTTCTCTTTGGCGTCTTTATGTATTTCCCCACACTGGTGGAAGTACCTATCGCTAAGATGTTCCTGAGCCTGGGGATGCACCGCGGGCCGCTGCTGGCTTACCTGATGGCCGATCCCGAACTCAGCCTGCAGAGCATCTTGATTACTGCCAGCATCATTGGCAAGACTAAGGCCTGGGTCTACGTGGCCTGGGTGACGGTCTTCAGTACGTTGGCTGGGCTGATCTACGGTGCCTGGGTTGACGGAGCCAGCACCTGGTTGCTGGCCGTCTTTCTGGCCGCGGGATTGGCGGTCCTCGTGGCCGGATTGAGATGGATTGGCAAGCTCCAGAGTCACAAGGCGGTCACCGTCGAGGCTTCGAGTGAATAGAGGGTCTGTTCCCTGGGCGTCTGATTGATGCCGGGGGTCACAATAGGTCAAACACATATAACTATGGGAGGCTTACTAACGATGGAAATCAAGATTCTAGGTCCGGGTTGTCCCAAGTGCAAACGGTTGGAGCAGGTGGCGCGCGAGGCTGCCGCTGAAGTAGGGATCAATGCTACCTTCACCAAGGTGGCGAGTATGAATGACATCATGGCCTATCCAATTGTGAGCACACCTGGATTAGTCATCAATGAGGAGGTCAAGTCCTCGGGACGACTGCCGCGCAAGGAAGAGGTCATTGCTTGGATGAAGGAGGCGGAGGCCTAGCTCATCGGACCTGGCGGAAGAACGCTGTGCGGTATCTCATGGGATTGAGACGTCGTAGGAAGCTTGGTGCTTTCTGGTTGCACCTTTGGGGAGGACGGTGATGGGCAAGAAAGTGACCGTTGAGCTGATTGGAACAGCGCGGATTCGGGTTGGCCGGAAAGAGGTGTGCATAACGGTGCGTGACGAGGCCACTTGGCGAGACGTCGTCGCCGCCCTTGCCGCGGCGTTGCCTGTGCTGGTCGGGATGGCCATCACAGAAGACAGGCGCGCTCTTGTTCCGCCTCATCTGTTGAGCCTGGGCGGGCGGCACACTATTAAGAACTTCGATGAAGAAGTGGAGATCAAGGAGGGCGACCTCTTGTCGCTGTTCGAGGAAACCTGTTGAGGAGAGAAGGGCATGGAGATGCTGATTGAAGACTATGATCTCGAGGTAGCATCCGTCCCCTGCGAGCCCGGGAGCGAGCAGTTTGCTGCCATGGTCCGCTTGAACTCGGACATCAGCGCTGTCCTACCCTACCTGAACCGGACTCTGCGTGGGGCGGTCTACCATGCCCAGTCTCCCTCCCTGGCCTGGAAAAAGGGTGG
>JAKLPW010000453.1 GCA_022013675.1 Anaerolineae bacterium
ACATAGAATACGAGAACAAGAGTCGCATTTGCGGGACCGGCTGCTGTCAATGCCATAATGTGATCAAACACCTTCAACGATCCGATAACAGTGATGATCGTGGCCATAAAAACCGTTGGGGCAAGGTAAGGTATGATAATGTGTCTGATTGTCTCCCAGGTGTTGGCACCATCGACGCTAGCTGCATCGATCTGCTCCTCCGGCACATCTTGAATAGCGGCCAGGAAGATCACCATATTCACACCAACGTTCTTGATGACTCTTGTTACAATGACAGATATCATAGCCCATTCCGGGTGGAACAACCAGTTGGGGCCCTCGATAGCAATCATGCCTAGGAGTTGATTGAGTACCCCCTGCTTCCCTTGCAGAACGAATTGCCACACAATCGCCCACGCGATTCCCGACGTGACAACCGGAGCGAAAAACAGTGTGCGAAATGGACGGACTCCAGGCATCTTTCGAGAAAGTAACAAGGCAAGTATCAAACTCAGCCCGATGTTGAGTGGCACCAGTCCAGCAGTGAAGCGCAAGCTGTTAAGAAGGACTTTAATGAATGTCGGATCAGAGAAGAGCATTTGGCTGTAATTCTTGAGACCAATAAACGTGGCCTTACCTGATAGCAAACTACGGGACTGAAGGCTAAAAGCAAAAACTGCGACAACAGGTCCAAGGACAAAGAGCAAAAAACCCAGGACTTGCGGGCAGACGAAAAGGTAACCATATAACGCCTCTCTACGAACCAATCTGGAGTTTCGAACGAGTGAGAACCTTCGTCGGGATTCTGGTGCGGTTGGCATGGATTTTGGCCTTTTCCTCTCCATCTAGTGAAGTTGGGTTGGCTGTAGCGGGTCGTGAGGGTGGCTTGTGCCGGCAGCCGACGACGGATGTTAACCACCGCCCGCTCGATGTGGAACGGCGTCCGATTGTCCACTTGGCGACTGCCACGGTTCACATTGTACAATCCTTCTGCTCCTCACTCAGAATAGCGGCGCCACCACTTGTGAAACCAGGCGGCTTGCGCCCCTTATGGGCTTCGCACGAGAGCACCTGACCTGGCCCTGACTCAAAATGGTGGCGCCACTACTTACTGTACGATACGATGTCAGTACCCGATAAACCAAACCTCTGCGCTATGCTTTCGGTATCAAACGGGCCGAACCACTAGACCACGATCTGTGTCGGTTCGCAGCTAGGTGGGTTTATCGAAGCCTGTACCGCTTTCCAATCGTGGGACTTATGGAGCTAGATATGGGGCAATAGCTTCGCAGGTATCGTCAAGGACAGCCTGGACGTCTGCGTCAGCCACCCAAAGCCGGCCGAATTGGGAGACAATCTCCAGAATGATCTTTGCATATTCAGGGTGTGACGGGCGTATCCTCCCTCTGCTGATTCCGTCGATTATGACAGCTTCCCTCTTGTCATTGAGCGCCGGGCTCATCTCAGCCAGAATCCCTGAATTCAACACAGAAAGGCGTGCTGGTGGGAAGAAAGTGGCAAGTTTCGCCACGTTTTCCTTGTTTGTCATGAAAGCCACAAAATCTATCGCAACGTCTTTGTTGGGGCTCTTATCGAAGACCACAACTACCGCCTGACCAATGGCGGGAGCTGTCGGCCCGGCCGGGCCGCTGGGATAGGGCACGATGTCCCACTCAAAGGGACCTTCCTGCAGTTCGCCCAGGGAACTGAGTAAGCCAAACGCCATTCCCGCATTACCTGTCGCAAAACGGACTGTCTCTCCTGGTGGTTCCACGCTCTCGTCAACGAAAATCATGTCATGCAGCAATTGGATCCCTTTCACAGACTCAGGAGTGTTGAGGAGGCATGTCGTTCCGTCTTCACTCCAAGCTTCTCCCCCATAGGCCCGCAGAAACCCAATCATATCAAAGGGCGCATCAGTGTACAGGCTCTCACCCACGGTCAACCCGTAAGTTCCTGGCGTAGCGTCAGCAATGGCCTTGGCCGCCTCCGCCAGGGCTTCCCAGGTCCACTCGCCATTGGCCAGCATAACATCGGGCGTGTCTATCCCGGCGGCTTCAAATAGATCGCGGTTGTACATGACAACCTCCGGTGACGTTGAGAACGGGATACCGTAGACGGATTCACCCCTTAACCAAAGCCCCAAAGCCGGCTCTGATAAGTCGGCATAGTCATATTCAGGGTCCTGTTTCAGCGACGGACCAAGGTCGGCCAGAACACCGGCCTGGATCCAGCTAGGCGCTGCCCTTTCCATAAGCCAGCCTGCGTCAGGCGGATCGCCACCAGCCAATCGGATCGTCACTTTTGACTGGTAGTCAGAAAAGGCGATCGTATCATATTGCACTGAAACGTTAGGGTGCTCTTCCTGGTAGGCAGCAGCAATCCCGTTCAATAGAGACAGGTGTGCTTCGCTGCCTGTCCACACGGGGAAGCGCAACGTAACTGGTTCTTTGCTTCTGTCCGGCTCGGGTTCTGGCGTTGCAGTAATCACAACTTCCTGGACTTCACCTTCGACGACCCTAGTGACGACCACGGTCCTGACGACTTCCTGTGGCGCACAGGCTGCCAGTACCAACCCAGAGATGAGTGTAAGGACTGTTATTTGAAGCAGACGCTTGCGAGACATCTTTCTCTCCTTCCTTTTTTACATATGTATGGTGTCTCGTCAGGTGATGTGAACTTGCATAGTGCTCCTTTACACCACTCTATGAGACATCACTGGTTCTCATGTTCCCACGAGTGAACTTCCCGCTTTGCGAATTCTCAGCAAAGAGAGATTGGGCCAAATCTGTGCTTTGCTCTCACCCCCTTTCTTGTTGGGCAGATTCGGGACAGTACCCGGCTTAGAACTTTGACAGCACTCAAAGCTAATGCTAGAATCTAACTAGCTCTATTATACAAGAAGTACGGCCTGGCGCCCGCCAACTTTGCGCCAGATGTGCGCCATACCGGAAAAGAGAAGAAATGGATGAACGGACGAAATTCCGCAACGAGATAAGGGATGCCCTGGCCCACCTTTATGATACGGCGCACCTGGAATGTCATCTGCTGGTGCCACAACTGCTAAAGCCCAACGTGTCGAGCCGATTGACCCGGGCGCAAATGCTGCGCAGCCTGCTAAAAGAGACGATTGAGGCGCTTCGTCCCCCGCAAGGCGATCCTTGCAGCGCGCCGCAGTGGCGAAATTACTTGGCTCTGTACCATCGCTACGTGAAGGGGATGAGTTTCTTGGAGGTACAGGATGAACTGGGGATCAGTCGCCGACAATTGCAGCGCGAAGAGCGTAAGGGCATTGACGCGATGACCACCATGCTCTGGGAGCGCCGAGTGGTAGATGCCGAACCTCCGGTCCTCTCACCCACGGAGGAGGCCGGCGAGGTGCAACTCCTGCGCCAGGAATTGGGGCGCTGGGAGATAAACCGGCAGGTCTGCGCTCTGCACACCTTGTTGGACGATACCCTCTGGATGCTCCGCCCGATATTGGAGCGGCTGAAGGTCAACCTGCACGTTGCTCTGCCCACCTCCCTTGACCCTGTGTTCGTGGATCCTACCCTGACACGTCAGGCGTTGTTCAAGGTTTTGCGTATGCTGGCACAGGCCTCCGGAGAGGGGCACGTGTGGCTCCGGGCAACACCCCATCCCCAGACACTGGACATCATTCTGCAAGGCGAGCAAATGAGCATTAGCCAGGTGGAAGAAGATTGGGAAATCGCCCGCCTACTGGTGAGCCACCAGGGGGGGAACCTGAGACAAGAGACAGTCCCCGGCACTGCTCCCAGTGTGGTGATGAGCCTGCCCCTGGCCAGCCGAGCCCGGGTGCTGGTGGTTGACGATGCCAAGGCGGCACTTCGCCTCTTTGAGCGGTACCTGACGCCCCACAACTACGAAGTCATAGGCACGAGCAATGGGACAGAAGCACTACGACTGGCCGCTGAACTCCCTCCCGACCTGATTGTATTGGACGTGATGATGCCCAAGGTGGACGGGTGGCAGGTCTTGCGAGATCTGCAAAGCAACTCGGCCACCGCCGAGATCCCGGTGGTCGTCTGTTCGGTGCTTGACGAGCCAGAATTGGCCCTGTCGCTGGGTGCGCGCGCCTTCGTCAAAAAGCCGGTCAACCGCCTGGATTTACTGAATACGCTGGAGCGGATCCGGGGCGAGGCGGCACCCGAAGAGGCAGCGCGTCGAGGAGCGACCGCAAGCAGTTGAGCAATTCCGCTGCCGAGAATTCTTCGCGCCTGATCATCCCCAGCGCTTGTCCCCCTTGGCCATCCTCGTCTCCAGATACTCGGGCGCGCTGATAACGATGACAGGTATATCGGCCAGGAACGAGTCAGCGCGCATCGCCTCTAGTACTGCCAGTCCATCAGACATAACCAGGTCGAGCAGCACCATGTCAGGACGGCGGCGACGCATGCGAGTCAGCACGTCCTCTCCTCCGAAAGCCTTGATCGGCCGATACTTTCTTCCGGCTGATTCCAGCATCCGGCCCAGCAACTCTACCAACTGCTGATCGTCGTCCAAGATGAGCACGCTTCGCACATCTTTCCCCAGTCTCTCAATAGCCTCCAACAATCGTTGTCGCACGATCGGTTTGATCAGATAATCGTGTATGCCCAATGCCTGGGCGCTGCCCAAACTGCCTGGCATGGA
>JAKLPW010000454.1 GCA_022013675.1 Anaerolineae bacterium
CTGGATAGGACTGGGAGGATGCAGGAGCATCCCCGGGTGCGCATGTGTGAAGACAAGCGTGAGTTCCTGCTGGTCACTGAAGATGAGAACGACGGGCGGCCTGCGATTACCATTACGCAGCGAGACGTGCGAGAGCTTCAATTGGCCAAGGGGGCCATGTGGACGGGCATCAAGTTGCTGCTGCAGTCGAAGGGGCGGTCCGAAGAAGAGATAGATAGGGTTGTCATTGCGGGAGCCTTTGGCACCTACATAGACGTGTCCAGCGCCATCACGGTTGGGATGTTGCCTGCGTTGCCGCTGGAGCGTTTCACGCAGGTGGGGAACGCGGCGGGTACGGGTGCCAGGCTGGCACTGATTTCGCGTACCAAGCGGCAAGAGGCGCAGGCCATTGCGCGTCGAACCAGATACATCGAACTGAACACTATCCCCAACTTTCAGGAAATATTCACCGATTCGATGTATCTGGGATAGCTCTTGGTGCTTTTTTTTCGATGGTGAGTTCTCGGATTAGCTCAGAAGAGTCGTGACGAAATCAAGGAGGAGATACGTGGAGACCAGAATATCAAGTGCAACGAAAGAGGTGGTCATCAGCTACGAACTGCCCACGAGACTGATCGGGGAGCGAATCAATCCCACCGGCAAGAAGAAGCTGGCTGCTGCATTAGAGGCAGGGGACCTGGAAATGGTGCGTCGAGAAGCCCTGGCCCAGGTTGAGGCGGGAGCGGACATCCTGGATATCAACGTCGGCACGCCGGCAGTTGATGAGGTGGCCCTGCTTCCTGAGGTCGTGCAACTGGTGATGGAGACGGTAGACGTCCCTCTCTGCATCGACAGCTCGAATCCGAAGGCTCTTGAAGCCGCCCTCAAGGTCTACAAGGGCAAGGCGCTGATCAACTCCGTCAGTGGCGAGGAGCGCTCACTCGAGGAGATTTTACCTCTGATTAAGGAGGCTGGGGCGGCGGTTGTGGGGCTGACTATGGGCGACGAGGGCATACCCCAGTCGGCTGACCAGCGGGTAGCTGTCGCTTACAAGATCATGGATCGCGCCGCGGCACTTGGCATTCCGGCCGAGGATGTCATCATTGATTGTCTGGCCCTGACGCTGGGAGCAGACACGAGTGCAGGGATGATAACGGTTGAGACCATTCGGAGGATCAGGGCCGAATTGGGGGTGAACATAACGCTAGGAGCCAGCAACGTCTCTTTCGGACTGCCTGACCGTAACCTGCTCACCAGCGCTTTCTTGAGCGTCGTGATCTTTGCCGGGGTGA
>JAKLPW010000455.1 GCA_022013675.1 Anaerolineae bacterium
TAATTTCATCGCCAAGACGACAGTGCGACAACTCAACTACGATCATCCTGACCTGCAAGTCATTTGGGCGCAGCCCTTTGGGGTAGCTGGGAAGGAACTCATGTCCGTTTTTCAGACTGCTGGTGAGGAGGTCCACGCTGGCGAAGTCGTCACTTCTGTGATGCTTCATCTGTTCCCTGAGTTGGTCAAGGGTCGGGGAAAGGACCACGTCCCGGTTGTGGGTGAGGAGTACCTGAACTACGCTTCGTTTTCGGCTCTTTGTCCTGGCGGAGTATGGGGCTACCCCTCTCTGGCTTCAGCAGAGAAGGGCGCGCGTGCCGTGGAAGTGACTGTGCGATGCACAACAGAGTATATCACCAGGACCTTCGGTCAGTTGTCTTCGATAAAGGGGTAGCCAGAGAGGCCATCTGGCTTAGAGATTGGCCAGAGGTCGCTGGCGGCCGTGGGAGAAAGACTCATGTGGGACTACCGAAGTACTTCTACAGAGATCAAGGCGGGAGCTCCATCGGTTGCCGTGTTCGGCATCGGCGCTATTGAGCAACATTCTGAGCATTTGCCGGTATGCACTGACTGGTATCAGGTACGGGAAGTGAGCCGAGGAGTTGCTCGTGAGTTCAACGCCCTCTTGGTGCCCGCCTTGCCCTATAGCATGAGCCAGTGCCATGGCCCTGCTCCCGGAACACTTTGGCTCAGGCCCGAGACCTTGGCCTCGGTGGTGCGCGACGTGATCACGTCTCTGCGCTCCCAAGGAATCCAGAAGGTTGTAGTGCTCAATGGCCACGGCGGTAACTTCGTGTTGGAGCCGGTCATCCGTGAGCTCAATCTCACCTATCCTGACATGATGATCATCCGGCCCTTGTTCGATGGGGGGTTCGTTGTGGCTGATATCTTCGAGCACGGCGACGTTGAATGTCATGCAGGAGAGATCGAGACGTCTCTGATGCTGGCCATTAGCCCCGACTTGGTGCGGGCAACCCGGGTTGATCACGTATCAGAGGTGGGGCGGGAGTTCTTCGACTACGCGTTTCTGGATAAGTGGACCCCAGATGGAATGATAGGCATCTCCAGTGCAGGAAGTGCTGAGAAGGGACGCCGAGCTTTGGATGTAGCGGTCGAGAGGGTCGTCAAGGCAACAGTAGAGACTTTCGCTGCTCTGGAGCTGTTGAGGAGAGATAGTAGCAGCGCAGAAGCCGAAGCCTAGGACAGGAGGATCACGTGATCGAGTTCGCCGGTATCAAGTTTCGCAACCCCTTTGTGGTTGCCTCAAGCCCACTGACGGTGAAGCCATTTCTGCTCAAGAGAGCCTATGACTTCGGCGCGGCTGCCGCTAGTACCAAGCTGACTTTCATCAAGCAACCTTTCTATCAGAAGCTGCGCATGTATCACGATCCGAAGGTTGGAAGTATTGTCTGTGTGGATCGTCGCCTTGACCTGGGAGAGGGCGTAAGTCTGATTGAGGAAACCAAGAAGCTTGCGCCCGATCTGGTCCTTTTCGCCAATATCACTCATCCCGGCGAGGATCTAGAGAGCTGGGGGTATCTGGCGAAGGCGATGGAAGACGCAGGAGCAGATCTGATCGAGCCCAACTTCATCTGTCCCAATCTGACATTGACCGCCGAAAGGCTTGGCCAGTCGGGGGAAGCCGGGGGTGCTCTCACCGGACAGAGCCCCAACCTGGCCAGGGAAGTAGTGAAGATACTGAAGAGCGCGGTGAATATTCCGGTGGTTCCAAAATTGACGCCCAATGTGACTGACATCACGGCAGTGGCAGCAGCGTGTGCCGAGGGTGGTGCGGATGCTATCACCCTGGCGGGCGCCCAGCTTAGCCTGCCGCCAGTTGATCTCTATAACCTTGATCACGTCTATGAGCTTGCTGAGGGAGCAAGCTTTGGCAGCCTTGGGGGACCATCGTGTCAGTTACAAGGTTACGCCATGGTTGCTCAGGTTGCGAAGAGGGTAGATATTCCCATAGTGGGCGGCGGCGGTATTATGAACTGGCAACATGCGGCGCAGTACATGCTGTGGGGTGCGCAGCTTGTGACCGCTTGCACGTCGCTGATGTGGTACGGTTTTGAGTTGATTCCCAAGATACTCGATGGATTAGAGAAGTATATGGGAGAGATGGGCTTCACTTCCTACGAGGACCTCGTGGGAAGGGCGCTCTACAACATTCGGCCAGCCGCGGACCTGGGGATGATACAAGACACGCCGGTGGTAGACTCCGAAAGGTGCAATGGGTGTGGTCTGTGTCTTCGGCCTGCTCATTGTTATGCCATCGAGATGAAAGACGATCTGCCGGTGATCGATTCGGGGAAGTGTCTGGGTTGCGGTATCTGTGTGGCCATCTGTCCTCGCAAAGCCCTATCTTTTCCGGTTTACGCTGGGCAGGGCGGCCGGCGTTAGGAGCAGATCGGGGATGGTCAGATAGCCATCCGTGGTGATCCCATGCTCAGAGTCGTTCAGTCTGTTCCTTCATTAGTAGGATTGATACTGCTGTCTGGGTGCTGCGGGCAACCAGTTGTCGCCGCACAAAGCACCAGCGAGTGAGAGTAGTGACTACCAACACCAAGGAGAGAACCACCATGGGCGAGCATCCGGTCCCGCAGGAAAGATTCAAAGTAGATCGGCTCAGCGTGGAGATCTACGCGACAAGGGATGATATGGGAATCGCTGCCGGCCGGGCTGTGGCCAGGTGCATGCGAAGTCTGCTGGAAGAGAAGAACCAAATCCGAATGATCTTTGCTGCCGCTCCGTCGCAGAACGAGTTCCTGGCGGAACTGGCCTCGTCGCCTGATCTGGATTGGAAACGAGTGACGGCTCTGCATATGGATGAGTATGTAGGGGTTGATGCCGATGCGCCACAGAGTTTCGTACGGTATCTAAGGGAGCATTTATACAACAGGGTGAACCCCGGCATCGTCCATTCCCTGAATGGCTCGGCATCTGATCTTGCGGTGGAGTGTGAGCGCTATGCTAGACTGATCAACGCGGCCCCAATTGACATATTATGTGCCGGAATCGGGGAAAATGGTCACCTGGCCTTCAATGATCCTCCAGGGGCGGATTTTGATGCACCGGAGACAGTGAAGGTAGTGGATTTGACCTTGACGTGCCGTGAACAGCAGGTTCATGATGGTTGCTTCCCGGATCTGGACTCTGTGCCGCGACAGGCGCTGACGCTGACCATCCCCGCTATGATGGATACCAGCTATGCTTCCTGCGTGGTTCCTGGGCCGACTAAAGCTGAGGCGGTGCGAGAAACACTGCTTGAATCGATATTGGCTCAGTGTCCGGCCACTATCTTGCGTAGGCACCCGTCGGCGGTTCTGTACGTGGACGCTGATTCCGCAAGACTGTTTCGGTCGGAGCGTGGGTAGAGGGTGCAGGAACAAATCAGTAGTACAAAGGAAAACGAAGCAGAAAGCAAGAGCCGATTGTCAGTCCTGTGCTCAAGTCGGGTCACTGACCCGATGGCTCAAGAATGCCAGTCGCGGACTGGCTTAGAGTGGAATTTGTCCCACTGGACCGATTTGCTTCGGAATCCCCACAAGGGTTTGGCTTGCAGGGTTGCCGGTGATGCATATAATGAGCTTGTGTTGTCGGAGAGCAATCATTGGCGAATCAAGGACGAGAAGCATGGGGAGGCCGAGAGAGCGTTTCTCTAGAAAGGGTAAGGCGCAGGAGTATGGCAATGGACGGTAAGTTCTTGGAATCAGAGTTCACGGGACAGGTAGCGGTTGTGACCGGCGGAAGCGGAGTGTTGTGTAGCACTCTTGCCAAGGCTCTCGGAGAGAGGGGAGCTACTGTGGTGGTAGTGGGCCACAGCCACATGGACAAGGCTCAGCAGGTAGTAGACCATGTCCGTGGAGTCGGTGGCGAGGCGATGGCGCTGCAGGGCGATGTTCTGTCAAAGAGTTCGCTAGCCGATGTGGCAGAGGCTACGATGAAGGCCTATGGCCGGGTTGATATTCTGATCAATGGCGCTGGAGGTAACCAGAAGGGGGCTACCACCAGCGAAGATCTTTCCTTCTTTGATCTTCCGGAACAGGCGGTACGGCGAGTGCTGGAATTGAATTTCTTGGGTGCCCTCTTCACTTGTCAGGTGTTTGGACCTATCATGGTTGAGCAGGATCGAGGGAATATCCTCAACTTCTCCTCTATGGCTGCTTTGAAGCCGCTGACTCGCACGGTCGCCTATAGTGCTGGGAAAGCAGCACTGACGAATTTTACTCAGTGGCTAGCAGTGCATATGTCACAGGAGTACTCTCCGAATATCAGGGTGAATGCTCTGATGCCCGGTTACTTCCTGACTGAGCAGAACAGGTTCCTGGTGCTTGACAGGGAGTCGGGTGATCCCACGGAGCGAGGGAAACGTATCCTTGACCACACGCCCTTGGGGCGGTTTGGGTTGCCGGAGGATCTCATTGGCCCAGCGTTGTGGTTACTTTCAGACGCGGCCAGGTTCGTGCATGGAACTGCGATAGTTGTGGATGGTGGGGTCTCGGCCTTCGGTGGCGTGTAGAGGGTCGGAGGAGGAACGGGGTTAGTGATGGGAAATGATGAAAGAGCTGACTATGAGGTAATCCTGGTAGACTACGACGAGGATCTGTTTGCTCCTCCGGAGTGGATAGGAAACGAACTGGCCACGATTGGGGCGAGTTGGTTGGTTAGGCAATGCCGCGACAGCAAAGACGTCATGCGTTTGATACGCACTGCTGACGTCGTGATGGTGCAGTCAGTTCGTCCGTTATTGACGAGTGAAGTCATTAGTCAGATGGAACAATGCCGTTGTATGGTGCGACTGGGTATTGGATACGATAGTGTGGATGTTGGTGCGGCTACCGCGAAAGGTATCCTGGTCTGCAACATCCCGACTTACTGCATCGATGATGTGGCGGAACATGCCTTGGCCTTGATGTTTGACGCGGTGCGGCACGTAGCCAGGCAGGACCGCTGGATCCGCGCGGGTCGCTGGGATCGTAGCGGAGCGCGTCCGGCGCGTCGCATTCACGGATCCACGTTGGGCTTGGTGGCCTTTGGCCGCATTGCCCGTGCCGTGGCCGCGCGAGCCAAGGGGCTGGGTGTCCACATCCTTGCGTTCGATCCGTATATGGACGCTGCCGGCATGTCCCAGTGTGGCGTCGAGAAGGTGAGCTTGGAGGATCTGCTCCGACGCTCAGACCTCATCTCGGTGCACGCACCTCTGACAGACTCAACGCGGCACTTGCTGAGTTGGAGGGAGTTCGAAATCGTGAAGCCAGGCGCGGTACTGGTCAATACTAGCCGAGGACCAGTTGTGGACAATGCCGCCCTGGCGGATGCGCTTCGTTGTGGGAGGCTTCGGGGGGCGGGATTGGACGTCATGGAACAGGAACCTCTGCCGGCCGACTCGCCGCTGAGAGCACTGGAAAACGTCACTTTTACTCCTCACGTGGGGGCTAGCTCTGAGGGAAGCACGGCCGATCTGTACCGTACTGCCTGTGAGATTGCGCGCGATGTACTGAGTGGGCGCTGGCCTGCATCGGTCGTCAATCCCGATGTGTGCCCCAGGGTTCCTCTAGTGCGCGACGCGTAATCGCTGAGTTATGGGGATTTGAGAAGGGGGTACTGA
>JAKLPW010000456.1 GCA_022013675.1 Anaerolineae bacterium
ATGCACGAGCCGGAGGCGGCTCTGGAAAAGGCCAAGGACTTGGTGCGCATGGCGGTGTCCAAGGCTCGGGGGTTAGAGACTCTGGCCCGGTACCACCAGAGCGTGATTCCACGCGGTCTGGTGATCGGCGGTGGCCTCTCGGGCATGACGGCCGCTGTAGCACTTGCGGAGTCCGGATTCGAGACCTACCTGGTGGAGAAAGACAAGGAGCTGGGTGGGATTCTGCGCAGCATCCACTACACCCTGGAGAGGCGAGGGGTCCAGACTTACCTCACGGAGCTGGTGAACCGGGTACGAGACCATCCCAGGATCCAGGTGTATACCGAGGCCGAGATTGAAGAGATCACCGGCTTTGTGGGCAATTTCCGTACCACGTTGGCCTCCGGGAATGGCCGAGCTGAGCCCGTCGTTCTTGAGCACGGGGTGGTCATCGTAGCTACTGGTGGGCAAGAGAACAAGCCGACTGAGTACATGTACGGAGAGAATCTGCGTGTGGTCACTCAGTTGGAATTGGAAACGATGCTGGAAACGGGGGAGTGGAAGCCGACCGATGCCCGCGAGCACCCAGTGGACGGCCATCGCGTGGTCATGATTCAATGTGTCGAGTCGCGTCAGCCGGATAGGCCCTACTGCAGCCGCATCTGCTGCGCTGAGGCAGTGAAGAACGCCCTGCACATCAAGGAGGCGAGTCCAAATGCCGAGGTCTTCATACTGTATCGCGATATCCGGACCTATGGCTTCAAGGAAGAGTACTACAGCGAAGCCAGAGAACGTGGTGTGATCTTCATTCCGTACGAGACGGAGCACAAGCCCACGATTACCAAGGCAAGTACGGATGGCAGAGAAGTTCTAAGGGTAACCGTCGCTGAGCCGGCGTTGGGGGGAGATATTGCTATCGATGCGGATCTGGTGGTTCTCAGTGTAGCTGTCTCGCCGCCTCCAGGGAACAGGAATCTGGCCCAGATGCTCAAGGTGCCACTGAACGATGATGGATTCTTCTTGGAGGCCCACGCCAAGCTGCGCCCGGTGGATTTTGCGACCGAAGGAGTGTTCCTCTGCGGGTTGGCGCACGCTCCGAAGTTCATGGAGGAGCACATCACTCAAGCACATGCCGCTGTCGCTCGGGCCTGTACAGTGTTGGTCAAGGACACCATCGAGGTGGAAGGGACGATTGCCCGGGTGAACATATCTCGTTGCAGCGCCTGTGGCTTGTGCGAGCTGATCTGTGCGTACAAAGCCGTCGAGGTCAAAGTCGTGAACGAGGGACGTGGCACCTTGGCGGCTGAGGTTAACCAGGCGTTGTGTAAGGGCTGTGGCGCCTGCGCAGCGGGCTGTCGCAGCGGAGCCATTGATCTGCAAGGCTACACTGACTCCCAGATCATGGCTGCGATTAGCTCCTTACAGGGGAGAAGGAATGGTAACTGAAGCAGAGCAGAATGACGGCGAGTGGGAACCGAAGATCATTACGATTCTGTGTAACTGGTGCAGCTACGCGGGCGCTGACTTGGCCGGCGTCAGCCGTATCCAGTATCCACCCAATATTCGCATTGTGAGGGTACCCTGCTCCGGCAGAGTCAATCCATTGTACATCATCAAAAGCCTGCAGCTTGGCGCTGATGGTGTCCTGGTGTCCGGCTGTCATCCCGGTGATTGCCACTATACCAGTGGGAACTACTATGCCCGTAGACGGTTCACCATTCTGAAGAGCCTACTTGAATCCGTTGGCATCGAACCAGGGCGGGTCAACTTCTCGTGGATTTCTGCCGCGGAGGGAGAGAGGTTTGCCCAGGTAGTGAGTGAGGTCGTTGAAAGTGTGAAAACCCTGGGTCCGGCTAGACGTTTGGTCAGACGAGGCGGGTCTAATGAGTAAGATAGAGCAGTCACTTCGGGAGAAGGCCCGGCAGTTGCTTGCGGATGGCTCAGTACAACTGATTATCGGCTACGAGCAGGGGACACTGCCTCTTCGCACCACACCGTGCTTCATCCGCTCGGCCGATGAAGTCGACCGATTGGTGTGGAACGCTGGCTGCGAGAATAACTTGGCCACGTACCTGCATCGCATGGATGGCCGAGTGGGAATTGTGACCAAGGGCTGCGACGCACGCTCGATCATCAGCGAGATAGTGGAACGGCAGCTTCGCAGAGAGGACGTGGTCGTCATTGGCATCCCCTGCCAGGGGGTACTGGACCGCAGGAAGATGGAGAACCGTATGCAGGGGTGCGAGCTTCTCGAAGGCCATCTGACTGAAGGGCACGTTCGCCTCGTCGGGTCCGGTTTCGAGGAGAAGATCGCTATCGTGGATGTGCTCTGCGACGACTGCATCACGTGCCACCACAAGAATCCACCACTTCACGATGTCCTCGTTGGTGAGCTAAGTGAAGAGTCTCCTGATTCCGACCAGTACTCAGAAGTGAGGGCGCTCGAGACACAGACTCCCGAGGAGCGGTGGGAACACTTCAGTGAGCAGTTCAGCCGTTGCATCCGCTGCTATGCTTGTCGCCAGGCCTGTCCTAGCTGCTACTGCGCCGAGTGCTTCATTGACCAGTCTCAGCCATCCTGGTTTGGGAAGAGTGATGACCTGTCCGACGTTATGGCCTTTCATCTCGTCCGCGCGTACCACGTCGCTGGGCGATGTCTCGATTGTGGGGCCTGTGTACGTGCCTGCCCGGCGCATATTGACCTTCGGATACTGCAGAAGAAGCTGCAGAAAGAGGTCCTCGAGCTATATGGGTATGAGGCAGGCGTAGATCTGGAGGCCACACCAGCCCTGTCCACATTCCGGCCCGAAGATCCACAAGACTTCATTAAGCACTAGATAGTCATAAACGTAGCATGATACACTATACGCCGCCGGTAAGCGGCAACAAAGGCCTTGTGAGAGATGAAAGAAAAGACAATTGAGAAGAGCGCTGTTGTAGACTTCCTTTCTGACTTGCTCGAGACTGGACAGGTCTTTGCTCCCGTCGAGCGGGAGGGCATCGTGAATTTCGAGCTTCTGCACACTGGCGAGGAGGCGAGGATTGACTTTGGTAACTCGCTGCGCCCGCCCAAAGAGCTCTTCTTCCCGTGCTCCGAAACGCTGTTTGCGTTTGAGCATGGCGAGACCACGGCAAAGTCCTCGAGCGACGAGCCGAGGGTGATCTTTGGCATTCGACCCTGTGATGCTGCCGGCCTACGCATTCTGGACGAGGTGTTCCTTGCGGACGACAGCCAGGATCCCAGCTATGCCGGTCGACGCGAAAGGAGTGTCCTCGTAGGGTTGGGATGCGATCAGCCAGCTCGTTCCTGCTTCTGCACGAGTCTTGGAGGGGGGCCTTTCGCTGCGGAAGGTCTGGATCTCCTGTTTACTGACCTGGGCGAGAAGTACCTCGTGGAAGCTATCTCTCAGCGCGGAGAGGATCTGGTGACGGATAGAGGCTGTTTCGAGGATGCATCGCACGAGGACATCGAGTTGAAGAGGGAGATCGCCACTCGTGCCGAGCAGAGCGTGTCTGGCCCCAGCGTGCAAGGGGTCAAACAGAAGCTTGATGGGATGTTCGACGACCCATTCTGGGATGAGCTGCACCTGAAATGCCTGGAGTGCGGGATATGTACCTATCTATGCCCCACATGTCACTGCTTCGATATCGTGGATGAAGGTACGAGCGACAACGGCCAGAGAGTGCGCGTCTGGGATTCATGCCAGTTCTCATTGTTCACCTTGCACACTTCAGGCCACAATCCTCGGCTATCCGGGAAGCAGCGGATGCGGCAACGCGTCATGCACAAGTTCAAGTACTTCGTTGACAACTTTGGGGAAGTGGCCTGTGTAGGCTGCGGACGCTGTGTGCGCGAGTGTCCCGTGAACCTAGACATTCGAGCGGTAGTAGACGCTATTCGTTTGAGCTAAGGAAAAAGCATGAGAAATCCATACCTGCCATACCCGGTAGACGTCCGAAAGATCACGATCGAGAATGAGGCCCGAGACATCAAGACGTTCGAGCTCGTTTTCCATGACGACGCAGACAGGGATAGATTCCGGTTCCAGTGTGGTCAGTTCGCCGAGATCTCGGCGCTGGGATCAGGGGAGTGTCCCATTGGGATCGCGTCCTCGCCAATGGACACAGAGCACATCGAGTTCACTGTGAAGCGCATGGGAGTTGTGACGAAGGTTCTGCACGAGTTGGAAGTGGGTTCGGTGATAGGAGTCCGGGGACCCTATGGGAATGGATTCCCCATGGATATGCTGGAAGGGAGCAACGTGGTCATCGTGGCTGGAGGATTCGCCTTCACCACTCTGCGCTCCCTGATCAACTACATGCTGCACCCCGAGAATCGTGGCCGTTTCGGTGAGATCACTGTCATCTATGGCGCTCGTAGCCCTGGGGAGCTTATCTACAAGTCAGACCTGGAAGCATGGGCAACGCGGGAAGACATCCGGTTGAATGTCACAGTGGATGCCGGCGACGCAGGCTGGACCGGGATGGTCGGGTATGTTCCTACAGTTCTCAAGGAAGTGTCTCCTAGTTCGGACAACGCTGTGGCTGTGGTATGTGGCCCACCGATCATGATCAAGTTCTCCATCCCCGTACTCGCCGAACTGGGGTTTCCTCCAGAGCGCACCATCAACTCGTTGGAGATGCGCATGAAGTGCGGGATCGGCAAATGCGGGCGCTGCAATATCGGGGAGAAGTACGTGTGCAAGGATGGTCCGGTGTTCACTCTGGCGCAACTGCAGAAACTACCTAGCGAGTACTGAGAGAGTAGGCACGAAATGAGCGAGGACGGGAACACCGGGACGGCGGAGAGACCTAAGTTGACAACGTATCATGGTGAGCTAGCACGCGAGATTCAGCAGGCTTGCGGAGAGAACGTCAATCTGTGCTTTCAGTGTAAGAAGTGTACGGCTGGTTGTCCGGTCGCCGATCGCTTTGACTTGACGCCCCACCGTCTGCTCCGCGCAGTGCAGTTCGGTCAGAAGGATTTGGTACTGCGATCCAAGAGCATCTGGCTCTGTGCTGCATGCGAGGCTTGCACTACACGCTGCCCCCAGGGACTTAGCCTTCCACTGATAGTCGATGCTTTGCGGATAAAGGCTCTGAAGGAAGGGGTGAAGCCGGCAGTGCGGCCAGTGCCAATCTTCTACTCCGCCGCCCTGAGGGGAATCAAGGTCTTCGGGCGTATGTACGAGGCTGGTTTGATGGGGGAGCTGTACCTGCGCCTATTCTTTTCGGGTGACCTCGACCGCAAGCAGCTTGTCAGGGACCTTCCGATGGCAGTGAAGATGCTCCGCATGGGTAAGCTGAAGCCACTGCCACCCTTGTCGCGATCAGCGAGGCATCGAAAGAAGAAGACCGGGGCGACTGATCGTCAATCCGTGGCCTACTATCCGGGCTGTAGCCTTCACGGCACCGCCAAAGAGTACGACATGTCCACCAGAGCAGTTGCGGACAAGATAGGCCTTGATCTCATCGAGCCTGATGGCTGGGTGTGTTGTGGCACCACGCCGGCCCACTCCACGGATCACTTCCTGTCCACAATCATGCCCATGAGGACTCTCAAGTGTGTCGAGCAAACTGGACAGTCCCAGGTGAGCGTGCCCTGCCCATCGTGCTTCGTCCGCCTTCGTACGGCTATGCGAGACGTTGCCGCCGATTCCGACCTCAAAGACAGAGTTTTCGCCAAGGTGAAGTATACGCCGTCGGAAGAGCTGACAGTGGAGCACCTGTTGACCACCCTCACAGAGCGGGTGGGCATCGAGACGACGGCAGCTGCCGTGACTCGGCCCCTTGCAGGTTTGAAAGTAGTGTGCTACTATGGATGCGTTATCACGCGCCCCCCTGAGCTGACTGGGGCCAGTGAATGCGAGTACCCCATGGGTATGGACCGTTTGATGCAAGCCTTGGGAGCCGAAACGTTGGACTGGTCGTACAAGACGGAGTGCTGTGGCGTGTCGCTGCAGTTCAGTCAGTTGCCCCTCGTGATGGGACTGAGCCGCAAAGTGCTTGACAACGCCAAAGAGGTAGGTGCTGATGCCGTCGTGGTCGCCTGCCCCCTGTGCCAGGCCAACCTGGATATGCGACAACGACAGATGGGTGAACAGTCCGGGGTGCTCTACAACCTCCCCGTGATCTACTTCACCCAGTTGATGGGGCTGGCGTTCGGACTGAGCCCGAAGAGCCTGGGAATGGACATGCTCTTTGTCAGCCCTAAGCCACTTCTGCAGGCGAAGGGACTGTGGCCCACAACATAACCTGACTACGGGTCTGCCGCAACGGCTCGGGGTCATGCTGGGAGAGCTCGGATGGAAGTAGATGTGAATCAGCCAATAGTAGTGCTCGACACACCAGGTTCTGGATTCAAGGAGGAAGTCGCATCGCAGGTAGGCACGCTGGACCTGTCGCACTGCTTTCAGTGTGGCGTGTGCTCGGGCTCGTGCCCGACGATGTCTCACATGGAGTATGGCCCTCGCCGGATCCTGCATATGGTTAACCTTGGCATGGCAGATACGGTGCTTCCCAGCCACGATATCTGGATGTGCGTGTCGTGCTACTCCTGCAGCGCCCGGTGCCCGCAAGGCATTCAGATCACAGATATAATGGCGACCCTCCGGAACATGGCTGTTGCCAGAGGATTGGCTCGGGACAAGGAAGCCACCTTCAGTCGGGTCTTTGTCGATGTCCTGGCGCGCTACGGGCGTCTGTGTGAGTGGCAAGTGCTATTGCGCTACTATGCCGCGGAGGCTGGCCTATCTTCCGTGACGAGCCTCATGAAGCAGGCCGGGCTGGGGCTTACCATGTTCAGGAAGGGCAAGCTGAAAATACGACCCGATCACGTGGAGGACGTTCAGAAATTGCGTGAGTTCATGACGCGGATTGGTAGAGGAGAGGCGAGTTGAGGTACGCGTACTATCCCGGCTGCAGCTTGCATGCGAGTGCGAAGGAGTACGACATCTCTCTGCGAGCAGTGTCGGAGCGACTGGGTATCGAACTGATTGAGATCGACGACTGGAATTGCTGTGGGACCGTGCATGCTACCAGCATCGATCGAATGCTAGCTCTGGGCTTGGCGGCGCGCAACTTGAGTATTGCAGAGGCGTCAGGCCTGAGCCTGGCCATCCCCTGCAGCGGCTGCTACAAGAACTTGAGGACGGCTGCCGAAATGCTCAGTGAAGACGCGTCCCTGCGGGCCAGAATCAACGCTGGACTTGAGACCCGTTCGTACCAAGGAAGCACGACAGTCAAGCATCCCCTGTACATAATCCTGGAGGACGTCGGTCTGGACAGCATCTCTGACCTTCCCAGGCCGCTGCAGGGATTGAAGGTTGCTCCCTACTACGGTTGTGTCCTCACACGGCCGGCGGCAGTGCCGCCGGTGGACGACCCTGAGGACCCTCAGGGACTGGATCGGTTGCTGGAAGCGCTAGGTGCGGAAGTCGTGCCCTACCCCGCCAAGACGAAGTGCTGCGGAGGGGCTGTCCTCCTGTCTCACCAGGATGTGGCCCTGGATCTCACCGGGGAGCTCCTCAAGCAGGCCAGAAGGGCAGAGGCAGACTGCGTGGTCGTGGTCTGCCCGATGTGCCAGCTGGCGTTGGACGGGTACCAATCGAAGGTTGAGCGACGTCTTGGGGAGCGGATCGACATGCCAATCCTCTACTTCACTCAACTGATGGGGCTCGCGCTTGGGATCGATGAGCGACGGCTTGGGTTTGGGCGACTCGTAGTCTCCCCAGCAAAGGTCCTGGCGCGACTGTGAGCATTAGCGAGAGCTTGGACTGCCCGTGGCGAGGTGAACCTTGAGATGGATGGTGCGCACGCTATCGCGAAACCTACGCTGCTCAGAGATGGTTGGTGCAACGGGTCTTCCCAGTGTGAGATTGCTGGATTCAGGCGGTCGTGGATGCCCGTAGGTCCTGGCGTGCTGAGGGGTCTTGTGTGCTGAGGTAGGAAGGCGCGACGCTGGCGGGTGATGCGCTCAGCTCTGGGCACATATTTAACGAGAGGCTATACAATGGGTTGGCTGTTGCCGAATACAGAAGTGGATCTGGAGTTCAGGCGCCAGGTAGAGGCGCTGAGTGGCCACAACATAGCGGACTGCTACCAGTGTGGTAAATGCACGGCCGGTTGCCCGGTGGCATTCGCCATGGACTATCCTCCCAATCAGATAATGAGAGGTGTTCAGCTAGGCATGCGAGATGCAGTCTTGTCCAGCGGCACCATCTGGCTTTGCGCGAGCTGCGAGACCTGCTCCACGCGATGCCCCCAGGACGTGGATCCCGCCGGAGTCATGGATGCCCTGCGGCAGATCGCATATGCTGAGGGGATCAAGTCGCCGGAGCAAGCCGTGCCGCTGTTCCATCGCATCTTCTTGGGAAGCGTGAGGCAGTTTGGCAGAGTGTACGAGCTCGCCTTGGTTGGCTTCTACAACGTTTTCAGTGGGCACTATCTAAAGGATGTCACAATGGCTCCCAAGATGTTGCTGAAGGGGAAGCTGAACCTTTTACCCCCCAAGGGTGGGGATGTGGGCGGGCTGAAGAAGATGTTTGACGCTGCGAGGGAATTGGAGGCCGAGCGAGAATGAAATACGCCTACTATCCTGGTTGCTCGCTTCACTCAACCGGCAAGGACTATGACATTTCTGCTAAAGCAGTCTGTCAGGCACTAGGGATTGAGTTGCAGGAGATCCCCGGCTGGATCTGCTGCGGTGCATCATCTGCTCATGCCACTTCTGAGCTCCTTTCCTTGGCTTTGCCTGTGAAGGATCTGGTACTTGCCGGAGACATGGGCTTGGATACAGCGGTCTGTTGTGCAGCCTGCTATAGCAGGCTCAAAGTCGCGAATCACGTGATGAGTTCTGGTGAGAACCAGCGTAGTGAGGACGTGGATCGGCTGGTTGGCAGCCGTTACAGAGGCGAAGTCGAAGTAAAGCATCTCTTGGAGATCATTATCGATGAATATGGTCTAGACACGCTGAGGGAGAAGGTGAGCACGGACCTAGGCCAGCTGAGGGTGGCGTCCTACTATGGTTGTCTGCTGACGAGGCCTCCAGAGGTGACTCAGTTTGACGATCCGGAAAACCCGACCTCCATGGACGAGTTGGTCACTGCCCTGGGCGCAAAGGCGGTCGCGTGGCCCTACAAGACAGAATGCTGCGGCGCGAGCCTGGCTCTGACCGCAAGGACCGATGTGGCGCTGAAGCTAGTTCATGATATTCTGGACATGGCCGTTGGTGCTGATGCGGAGTGCATCATGGTAGCTTGCCCGCTCTGCCAGGCGAACCTGGACATGAGGCAGGCGCAAATCAACAGGCGCTACGGGACGGAGTTTAACCTGCCAATCCTCTATTTCACCCAACTGATCGGTTTGGCCATGGCCATGAGCCCGGGGGAGCTGGGGCTCAGCAAACTGATGTCGAGTCCCACTGAATTGCTCAGGGCCAAGGCTCTGGTTTAGGAGAGGAATGACGGAATGGCAAGAATAGGAGTGTTCGTCTGTTGGTGCGGCAGCAACATAGCCGCAACCGTGGACGTCGAAAGAGTGGCCGAGCTTGCGGCAGAGCTTCCAGGAGTTGCGTACGCATCAAGCTACAAGTACATGTGCTCGGATCCCGGGCAGAGCCTGATCGCTGAGGCGATCAAGGAGAACGACCTGGATCGGGTCGTCGTTGCCGCTTGTTCTCCCAGCCTGCACGAGCCTACATTTCGCGGCTGCCTGGAGATCGAGGGACTGAACCCGTACATGTTGGAAATCGCCAACATTCGAGAGCAGTGTTCCTGGGTTCACGAAAACCGTGAGGAGGCCACGGAGAAAGCTCTCGAACTGATAGCGATGGCAGTTGCCAGGTCGAGGAAAAACAAGCCCCTGTTCCCTTCGAGCATCCCTGTCGAACGGAGAGCCCTAATCATAGGGGGGGGGGATATCAGGGATGCAGGCCGCCATCGACATCGGATTTGCCGGTTATGAGGCGGTCATCGTTGAGCGAGAGCCATCCATCGGCGGACGAATGGCGCAATTCGACAAGACGTTTCCGACCTTGGACTGTGCGGCTTGTATCCTCACCCCCAAGATGGTGACCGCTTCGCGTGACAAGAACATCACAATCTACACCTACTCCGAGGTGGAGGAGGTCACAGGATACGTTGGGAACTATGTGGCCAAGATCCGCCGTCGGGCGCGATCGGTGGACTCAGAGAAATGCACTGGTTGCGGCACTTGCTGGCAGAAGTGCCCTAAGAGGGTGCCCTCGGAATTCGATCAGCAACTGGGCACACGTAAGGCTATCTACATTCCATTTCCCCAAGCCGTTCCTCGGGTTCCGGTCATTGACCGGGACAACTGCATCTACTTCCAGCGAGGTAAGTGCAGGATCTGCGAGAAAATGTGCGAGGCAAAGGCCATAGACTTCACCCAGGAAGACGAGATAATCGAGGAGAAGTTTGGAGCCATCATCGTGGCTACCGGCTTCACTCTTTTCGATGCGTCGGTCTATGGGGAATACGGGGCAGGCAAGTACAAGGACGTTATCACCGGTCTCCAGTTTGAAAGGATGGTCAACTCCTCTGGTCCCACCGGGGGGAAGATCGAACGTCCTTCAGATGGCAGGGAAGTTAAGACTGTAGTCTTCGTTGCGTGTGTCGGGTCGCGGGACAGGGCAAAAGGTGTGGCATACTGCTCTCGGCTTTGCTGCATGTACACGGCCAAACATGGTTTGCTGTTCAAGGAGCACGTTCCCGATGGCCAAGCCTATGTCTTCTATATGGATATTAGGGCGGCGGGAAAGAACTACGAGGAGTTCGTCCGCAGGGCGCAAGAGAAGTACGGGGTGCAATACTTGCGCGGCAGAGTCTCTCGGATCTTCGAGCACGACGGGCAATTGGTGGTTCGGGGAGCGGACACTCTGTCAGGCCTGCAGGTTGAAGTGAAAGCCGATTTGGTGGTTCTGGCCACTGCCCTGATCGCCAGGGATGATGCGGTTGACGTGGCGCGTATGCTGGGCATCCCCTATGACGAGAACCGTTTGTTTACTGAGGGCCATCCTAAACTCGCCCCGGTCGAGACGGTGACCAGTGGTGTCTACCTGACAGGGGCTTGCCAGGCACCCAAAGACATCCCAGATACCGTGGCTACGGCATCGGCCGCTTCCGTCAAAGCGGTTGGCCTCTTCAGCCACGACGTCCTGACCGCGGATCCTGTGGTGACATACATTGATCCCAGTCTCTGCAGCGGATGTCTCGATTGTCAGGAATCCTGTCCGTTCGGGGCCATCGAGGTCGTCGAATGGAGAGATCCTGCAACGAGAAATACAAGGGAGGTGGCCCACGTGCTCGAGAGCCTTTGCCACGGATGTGGCAATTGCACGGTGGTGTGCCGGGCTGGAGCCCCCAACCTTGCCGGATTCGACCACGAGGAAATCCTGGCCGAGGTGATGGCGATATGAGGGGGCCAACAAATGCCGCTCTCGAGACACGGAACGGAGGACTAGTGTGAAGGTGGCCAGTGAAGTAGGAGTCTTGCCGAGCAAAGAGATTGCGTCCGGGGCAGAGAGCTTCGAGCCGAAGCTCGTCGCCTTTCTGTGTCGGTGGTGCTCGTATGCTGGCGCAGACCTGGCGGGCGGCGGTCGAATCAAGTACCCGGCTAATGTCAGGATCATTCGTGTGCCCTGTTCTTGTCGAATAGATCCGAAGTTGGTGATGAAGTGCCTGGAAAGAGGCGCGGACGGTGTGCTCGTCTCTGGTTGTCATCCTGGCGATTGCCACTACACCGAAGGGAACTACTATGCCCGTCGCAGGATGCTGATGTTCCACAAACTGCTCGAATTCGTGGGTATTGACCCACGTCGGTTTCAAATGAGTTGGGTGTCGGCCAGCGAGGGACAGAAGTGGGCGCAGGTGGTGTCCGAGGTCACGGAGGATCTCAGAGCCTTGGGGCCGTCCAAGTCGTGAGCGTCAGGAGATAGCAGATGCTGGAGATCACTCAGAGGATTCAAGAAGAAGCAACTAGGCTTCTACAAGATGGCAAGGTGGATGTGGTCATTGGCTACCACTTGGGCTCGGATGAGGAGGAGGTTTCTCCTTGCTTCGTTATCAAGGAGCCGCAAGCGACCAACTTGGTCTTCAACGAGCACTGTACGCATAATCTTGCTAAGTATCTTGTTGGAAGAGAGGGCTACCTGACCTCGCACTTCAGACCGTCCGACGAGTTGCCGCGCGTGGCCGTTGTGGCACACCCGGCCACGCTCAGGGCTATTGCAGGCTTGATCCAGGAACACCAGTTCAAGAGGGAGGACCTGATCATCCTGGGAGTGGTCGATGGGAGCCAGGTGGGCGTCGAGCCAGACGTGGAAGTGGGTCGGATCGAAGAGGATAGCGAGGAGCGGAAAGAGCTTCTCACCAGGATACGTGAACTTGAGGACATGTCCGTTTCCGAGCGACGGGAGTACTGGCAACGTGAGTTTTCCAAGTGTATTCGCTGCTATGCCTGTCGCCAGGTCTGCCCGTTCTGTTACTGCGAGCAGTGCATTGCGGACGAGAATCAGCCTCAGTGGATTGGAAAGTCCCCGTCGCTTCCGAATAATGAAATGTGGAACCTAATCCGTGCTTTTCACCTGACTGGTCGCTGCATTGCTTGCCGCGAATGCGATCGTGTGTGCCCAATGCAGATCCCTTTGAGCCTGCTGAATGAGAAGCTGGCCGCAGAGGTTCTCGAGAATTTCGGCTATGTGGCGGGTACGGACGTAGAGACGGCAGCCCCCTTGGACACTTACAAGGTGGATGATCCGGATGATTTCATCAGGTGATGGCCGGGAGGGATAGATAGATGGAGGCCAGGATACTCCGGCGTGACAAGCTGCTGGAACTGGTGGATGATCTGATTAAAGATCACGAAGTCATCGCTCCGAGGGACGACCTAAGCTACGGGAGGGTGAGGTCTGCCAGCGAAGTGTGCTTGGATTTGGGGCAGCCCGCCAAGTCTCTCAAAGAGTTCATCTTCCCTGACCGGGAGGTACTCCTGGAGTTTGAGAAGGTCGATGGTCAGATGAGGTTGTCTGAGCCTGCCGCCTCCGAAAACACCTCACGGATCATCTTCGGCGCTCGTCCATGCGATGCTGCCGCCCTTCCCGTACTCGACAAGGTGTTCGCATGGGATTACCTTGATTCATCCTTCCTCGAAAGGAGGAAGCAGACGGCCATCGTTTCGGTCGCTTGTGAGGAGCCTGCTAAGACTTGCTTCTGCACTTCGGTCGCTGGTTCTCCGGCAGGCACATCGGGTTCGGACTTGGTCTTGACTCCAATGGAGGATGTGTATCACGTCACGATTGTTACCGAGCGTGGGCAGGCGCTAGTGGAGGAGCATGAGCGCTTCTTCGAGAAGAGTGATCAGATGCATGATCGAAAAAGAGCTCAGCTCGAGGATGAATGGATACAGAAGGTCAGCAGAGTGATAGAGCTGGACGAGAAAGGCCTGGAGTTCGAGAAGCCGGTCTGGGAAACGATCACCCAGCAGTGCATCGACTGCGGCGTCTGCACCTTCCTTTGCCCGACATGCCACTGCTTTGACATCCAGGATGAGGGCAATGAAAGTCGGGGAGAGCGTGTGCGGCTCTGGGATTCATGCGCTTTCTACAATTTCACCAAGATGCCCGTTGGTCAACCGCGTCCCACTCACTACCGTCGGTACCGCCAGCGGATCATGCACAAGTTCCAATACTACCCGAAGAACTTCGGGAAGATTCTCTGTGTAGGCTGCGGGAGGTGTATCCGCTACTGCCCAGCAGGGGTCGATATCCGGGACGTTCTTCAGAAGGTCAAGGAGTGAAGCAGAGGTATGCAGAACATTTACCGACCCCACCCCATGACTGTCGAAAGGATTACGCAAGAGACCACTGACGTCAGGACCTTCAGACTGGCGTTTCA
>JAKLPW010000457.1 GCA_022013675.1 Anaerolineae bacterium
CATCAGGCTGGTCTTGCCGCTGCCCCAACTGCCGAAGACGCCCAGTACCAGCGGCGTGTGGGTGTTTGGGTCGAGCAGGATATCGGCCAGGGCTTCGACGTAGGGCTGAAAGTCCAGTTCGTCCTTGTCGGTTGGCAGGTCGTTCAGGATGGGCGGGATGGCCTTCGTCTCAGTCATGGTACAGCACCTCCTATTGGCGGATGGTCCCGCCTGAACGCTCGGGGCTGTCCCTATGGGCTCAGGCGGGATTGGTTCTCTTGGGGCGCCCTGTCCTTACGGCCAAGACGCGACCGGAGAGATTTCCGATACCTGCTGCTCGACTCAGTTGTACAACACCTCGGCGAGGAACTTTAGGAGAATGATTCCTTTGAGGAGGATCAGAAAGGAATCCCCATTTCCTCGTAATAACTGTTCCTATACGCAACATGCTCATCGAGCCTGAGGCAGATACTGTACTCACTCATAGACCCAGGGATATTCAACGACAGAGACCCATTCGCCTGGAACTCTCGCTCCTCAGAGTAGTACCTGTGACCAGACTGATCAACCAATTCCACACGCAAGTGAAATGGTCCGGGCGACTTTGTGTCAGGCGAGAAGGTGAACCTGGCAGACCGTGACGACAGACGGACTTCCTCCACAAAGGTATGCCTCTTTTCGAAAAGCGTGGTGCGCGAGGTCGCGAGGATCACGCGCTGATAGCGATGTCTTACCCGCGATGGCAATAAGGACAGCAGAGTTTCCTTTTCGGCTGCTGATCGACAGTAGATGAAACGAAGAGCACCCAGATCCAGTCTGTCGGGCACAATGACTTCGGCGTTGCGCCTGTGAGCTATGACAGGCGTATAGTTGACCCAGGAGTTATGGTATATCTCCTTCCATGGCAGCAGAGCGAGTTCCGCGGCAGTGGAGAGTATTCTGTACGAGGGACTGTTCAATCCTCCATCAGAGAACTTGCAGTCTCCACGCGTCAGGATCGCAGTTGAGTCAAACAAGAAAAAAACGGGGACCGGGCAGTGAGCGTCGGGATAACGTGATCGCGACAATGAGTCACGCGATTGGATGCCCTCGGCGTAGAACTGTGTCGGCGTTCGAGGACGAAAGTATAAGCGCACACAATTCGTAATCGCGGAATCGGTTCTAGCCAGCTCTCTACGGCTACCACTACTCACCACGAGTTTGCTTTGCTGCTCCGCGAGATTCCTGCTGAGCAGGCAGCCGTCCCTCAATACGCTAACAGCGTTGAGGAGATCGGTGTAGTGGAAAACGAACTTGGGCCACCAATCGCGCTCGCCACGACGAAGCCAAGTCTGCTTCTCAAGACCGGCAAGAAAATCGCGTATCTGGGCGGAGTCAGGTTTCCGTTCAACCATGGCAATCAACTCAAGCTAGTTCGAAGAGTGGGAGCTGTGGCCGTTCCTTTGGCCGTCTGAACGCTGAAGGGAGCACCTGCAGGCCAACTACGGGGTTCTTGATAAGTCGATCATATCTATCCGCGACTCTCACGGGCCTTACGTAAGGTAACTCAGATAACACGGGGATCAGATACGACATTTGTCGATTGATGCCAGGGGCTATATGCCGCATGGAGAACCCGTGTGTCCTGAGTTGCTGCCAGAAGGCAAGGAGGGTATCGTAGGGAATGCGATAGGTATTGCCCCCGGCTGCAGCAACTACTAGCTCATCGGGGTCACGGTTGATCCGGACAGAGAACGGGCTTCCCTTGGTCAGCGTCCGAAAACCATTCTGGCGCTCTACTATCTGTACCAGATCCTCCCAGACTTCAGTGAAGGGTAGGCTAGTCGGCTCAGAGCGAAGCCACTCTTTCATGCCTTTGAGATCCTGATGCTCAGGCACAAATGAATCATCTCTGCTAGGGTAGATGAAGACCTCGATAGGAAGATTGCGAAGATGGCGTTCCATCTCCGGCCGGACCTGGGTTTCAAAATCGAGTTGGCCATGACCGCATCCCAATGGGGGAAAGGCAATACTGTGGACTCCCATTTCCGAGTAGTGCCGAACGAGAGTATCGAGTCCGGCAGTGATGTATTCGACCTTCGAAGGGTTGCGCCAGTGCTTCTTAGTGGGGAAATTGAGTACCCACTTGTTGGGAGTCCTGTATATCCATAGCTGCCCAATCCCGAACTGCCCGCTCTCGCACAAGTCACGGTACTGCGCGAACATCTCGGGAAAGAGACGCTTGAACTCGTAGGCCACGCCTTTACCCATCACTCCCACTGTGTTGACGGTATTCACAAGCACTTGCGCGGGAGACTCAAACAAGTTGCCGGTTACGTACATGATCATCGGCGCACTCCCCTCTCACTATCATCCACGCTTACATTCTAACCTATTCCAAAGCAAACGTCAATACTGGGCACGAGGAGCCGAGCTCCTCGCCGACAGTGGCTGCTGGAGAAATCCGCAATCGATTAGCATCCCCTCCTCAAGATCCACGACTCCACCCTCCGCACGTACAGAGAGATTTCGCTGATCCAGTAGTGCCGATTTGTGACGCCCTGGAGCCTGCGAGGCTCCTTCGTTTCAAGCTCATGCATCGCCGTGCCCTAGCGCGTCGCTTCCCACCACTCCAGAATTCGGACCATCACCTCAATGCTTGGATAGACATCGGCAGAGGGCAGCGGCTCTTCGCTATGCTCTGCGATATTCCGAATGGTGCGAACTGTGTGCATATGGTTGATGACTATCCTTGGAACGTTTTCCAGGTTCTGAATCCTGGAATAGAGATCCTTCTCAGTGGAAGCTCTCTGTTCCTCCAAAGACCCTACCACGAGCATCAGGCAATGGCATATGGCGAGTGCAGCGTGGCAAGGAGATCTCTCAACCTCCCGAAGTCCTCGCTCCATCTCCTCGCGCATGGCAGGGTCCAGCCTGTTAAGCTTCGCTACCCGCTGCCGGATTCTCTGCAAGTAGTCGGCCTCATCGGGCTCATCCCACTCCTCCGGCGGAGGAGCGTCATCTACCAGCCTATTACCAAACCGGATTCTGTCCGGCTTCTGACCTCTTACCGCGTAGCCCTCGTGAATGAGAATTGGGCCAACATACGACGCTATGGCGGTCTTGGCCACATAGAGTCATGCTTCACAGGGCTCAGCGCACCGCACATCTGCAACATCCCTCCTACGTGGTCCCAGCCTTCTTCATCTGGTAGTCACTATACCCACCCACATACTCCGTCAGCGCGCCTTCATCCAACTCCACGACCCGACCCACCACTCGGTCCAGGAAGTACCGGTCATGGGAGATGACCAGTACCGTCCCCTCGAACTCCGCCAGGGCATCTTCCAGCACCTCGGCCGAGGCGATGTCCAGGTTGTTGGTCGGCTCGTCAAGGAGCAGGAAGTTGGCCCCCGAGAGCATCAGCAGCGCCATCTGCAAGCGGCTGCGCTCGCCGCCTGATAGGTTGCCCACCAGCTCGCGAGACTGATCATAGCTGAAGCGAAAGCGGCGCAGGAAGGCAATCGCGGCCTGTTCTGAGAGCGTCGCCGCCCCGCGCACCGTGTCGATCAGGGTGTGTTCGTAGTCCAGGGTCTCGTGCTCCTGGGCGTAATAACCGACCACCACGCTAGGACCAATGACGATGTCTCCGCCGCTGGGAGGCTCCTGGCCCAGGATGAGCCGGAAGAGGAGCGACTTGCCCGCTCCGTTGGGACCCACGACGCCCACCCGCTCGCCCCGCCAGATGAGCAGGTTCAGCCCGGCCAGGAGGGTCGTCTCGTCGCTGCCCGCGCCAGGAACAGCCTCTGGGATCGGGAAGCTCTTGTGCAGGTCGACGATCTCCAGCACCTTGTTGCTGCCCCTCCAGCCTGCCAGCTCCAGGCCCATCTGCTTGCGCTCCAGCACGGGGCGGTCGATCTTATCCATTCTCTCCACGCGCTTGAGCATGTTCCGGGCGCGGCTGATGAACTTCGGGTTCTTCACGCCCCAGACCATCAGCCGCGCCGCCGACTGCTCCAGCCGTGTGATCTCGCGTTGCTGGAGCTGGAAGAGCTGCTGCTGGCGCAGGAGGCGCATGCGCTTCTCGAAGGCGTACTCGGAGTAGTTGCCCGGGTAGTGGGTCAGCCGCCCGTCCTCTAGCTCCACGATCTCGTCTACCACCAGGTCCAGCAAGTAGCGGTCGTGGGATACGATGATGACCGCCCCCTTGTAGTCACGGATGAAACGCTCCAGGAAAGCCTTGCCCGAGAGGTCCAGATGATTGTCGGGCTCGTCCAGCAGGAGGAGGTCCGGCTCGGTGATCAGGAGTTTGGCCAGGCCGACCAGCTTCTTCTGGCCGCCACTGAGCACGTCTACCGGCAGGCTCAGATCAGCGTCATTGAACCCCAGGCTGCTCAGCACGGAGCGCACGCGCCCCTGGTAGCCGGGCCCGCCCAGCTCTTCGTATTCGTGGATGAGGCGCTCCTGCCGGGCTAGCGTTCGGGTCAGGGCTACCTCGCTGCCGTAGACCTCCGGGTCGGCCAACTGAGCCTCAATGCTTGTCAGATCACCCTCGATACGGGCCAGCTCGGTCGAAGCGGTCAGGGCCTCCTGCCACACGGTGCGTCCAGGCTGCAACTGGGGTTCCTGGGCCAAAGAGCCGATGGTGAGCCCCTTGCGCCGAAAGATGAAGCCAGTGTCGCTGGTGGTTTCACCGACGATGAGGCTCAGAAGGGTGCTCTTGCCGCCGCCGTTAGGCCCGATGAGCCCCACGCAGCGGTCGTCGTGGATCTCCCACGAGAGGTTCTCGAAGACCGGCGCTGTCACGTAGGTGACACTGACCCGGTCCAGGTTTGCGGCGATTATGATGATCCTCCTGAGTAGAGACGCAATATTTTGCGTCTCTACAGTTAGAACGCGTCTCTACTTCCTCGGTCGCCGGCGCCCCCCGCTGCGCAGGGGCCTGCGCTTGCGACCCCCCGTGCCGGAACTCGCGCGTTGCTTGGGCGGCGGCTGCGCGGGCAAGGGAGCTACGGGAACATTGAGCATCCCGTGATAGAAATCATCCAGCAACATGGCCAGGAGTCCCAGCTCGCCCTCGCTCTCTCCCAGGCTGCGGGCCAGGGCAACGAAGCGCTGCATCCGCTCGACCTTGAGGCGATCTCGCGTACGCAGACGCGCCTCCAGCATGGCCGTCACTCGCTGCGAAACGAAGTTCGCCACGTCCTCATCACTGGGCATCGGGCGTTCCAGCAACTCGATGTCGTAGCGCTTGGCGATGCGTTGCAGCCCGAAGACCTCCATGCCACCCACCAGCGAAAGTGCTTCCCCACCGCCGCCCGCGCGACCGGTGCGTCCTGCGCGGTGGATGTAGACCTCTGGGTCCTCAGGAGGTTCGTATATGATCACGTGCGACAACTCGGGGAGATCGATCCCGCGCGCGGCCACGTCAGTAGCCACCAAAAAGCGTAGGGCTCCTTTCCGTATCCGCTTCATGACCCCTTCCCGGGCTGCCTGTGGCAGGTCTGAACTCAGCTCGTCGGCGTCGTAGCCAAAGCGTTGCAGCACCACCGTCACGTAATGCACCTTGGCCTTGGTGTTGCAGAAAATGAGGGCCGAGAGCGGATTCTCAACCTCGATTAGCCGCACCAAACAGCGATCCTTGTCCATGGGAGGAACGACGTAATAGACATGGTCTACGTCGGTCACGTGTACATGATCGCGGCTCAGGCTCAGGAACTCGGCCTGGTGCAGAAACTGATCCGCCAAGCGCCTCACGTGGATTGGGAAGGTGGCCGAGAACATGTATCCGTTTGTGGAGTGGGACGGCAGATAGCCCTGTACCTCCCGCATATCGGGATAAAACCCCATGGACAACATGCGGTCAGCCTCGTCGAAGACCAGAATCCGCAGCTTCTTCAGCGAGAGAGAACCTCTCAGAAGGTGGTCGAGTATTCGTCCTGGCGTGCCCACCACGAGGTGCGCCCCCTTGCGGAAGGCATCGAGCTGCGGCCCGTAGCCTACGCCGCCATAAACAGCCACGGTGCGAACACCCGCCGCGCCCCCCATGGTTTCGGCCTCTGTAGCGACCTGCTTGGCCAGCTCACGGGTGGGCACCAAGATTAGCGCCTGGCACGCTGCTTGCCCGAGGTCGATCCTCTGCAGAATCGGCAGGATATAGGCGCCCGTCTTGCCGCTGCCCGTGCGTGATTGGATCATCAGATCGCGTTCAGCCAAGATGTAGGGGATGGTCTTAGCCTGCACCGGCATCAGGGTCGTCCAGTTGGTCCTGGCGGCCGCCTGGCGCAGTCGCTCTGGCAGCTCTTCCATCGTCGCCGGCGGCAGAGCGTGCTCCGGCTCGACTACATCGGTCGTATCGGAACGCACCGGCTCACCGGTGTCACCAGCATCGTCTTGCTCGTCATGTTTCATCTATTGCTCCTAGCTATCTTTTCTTTCCATATTATAGCATGAATGCCCCAAACCTCCATGCTGGAGCATCGTAGGCAGGGCATCGCGCCTACTTCAGTGCGAACCACACGCCCTCGGACACATCTGTTCCCCGGTCAGGCGTGAATACCAGCGCCGGCGCGGGGTCGTCGGCATAGACGACGAACGTCATCCAGCCTTCAGCCTCTGTGCCCGGGAATCCCTTCCACTCAAAGTTAGGCTCTGGGTCCACGACCGACGGAGCTTTCAGGAGCCTGTTCTTCGATACCACTACAAAGTCGAATTCGTCCATATCCCACGGCTCCGATTCATCACCAGTGAGATACCTGGCCCTCGCGTAGACCAGAGCATAGACGAACCCCTCGCCGGGAACGTCGTTGAAGGAATTAGCTTCAAGGACCATTGTCAGGGCCTCGTCACCCATCATGGTCCGCTGGATGGTCAACTCAACCTCTCGCCCATCACCACACCAGACGAACGTTTCTCCCAGAGGCATGGGCAGACCGCGTTGGCCAAGAGCAGGTGTAGGCACTGGAGTCGGGGACGGCTCTTTAGTCGGCTCCGGCGCGTGTGTACGGGTCGGAAGGGGAGTGCGGGTTGGCTGGGGAGTCAGCGTATGTCGCCGGTCCGCTTCCTCCATGGAAACGGTCGGGGTCGGCGTTGAAGGGAAGATCCGGCCCAGGATCACGAACGGAATGGAACAGAGACAGAGGCACAGGTTAACCGCCGCGTAGAGAAGCACGATCTTGACGAGACAACTGGTTGATTTGGAGGCGTTGCGGTACCTGCCCAGGAGCCGATTTAGTGCGTAGGCAAGCCACGAGATAAGGTCCACGATTGCTCCTTTCTTGAATCTTCTTTGAATTCACCGTCCCCTGTGGTGAGGGGTTCGGTCAGAAGACCTCACCCAACCGAGATTGGGAGACCCTACCCAACTGAGAAACTCGTTTGTTGGACGAAGGTCTCCCGACCGAGTCCGCACGCGGGAGCGCTCTCCATGGCCTCTCCGCGGTCTCTCCGCGTCCTCTGTGCCTCCGTGGTGAGGGGTTCGGTCAGGAGACCTCACCCAACTGATGGGGAGACCTCACCCAACTGAAAGAGCGTCGGTCAGGAGACCTTACCCAACGGCGGCCCGGCAGCGCATCACAGATACTCTTTCACGTTCTGCGCCGCTTTCATGGTCATGCCTGACACGGCGGCCAGGTCCTCCAGCGAAGCCTCTGCGATGGCCTCCAAGGAGCCGAACTTCTTCAGTAGCGCTCGGCGCCTCTTGGAGCCTATGCCCGGGATGTCCTCTAGAATGGAGGAAGTGACGCTCTTGGCTCGCACCTTGCGATGATATACAACGGCAAAGCGATGGGCCTCATCACGAACCCGCTGCACGAGATAGAGAGCCTGAGAATCCCGAGGCAGTATCACCGGAACGCGCCGTCCGGGCAGGAAGACCTCCTCGTGCTTCTTGGCCAAAGCCACCACGGGCACCGCCTCGGCCAATTCCATCTCGCGCAGGACCTCCAACACTGCATTGAGTTGTCCTTTGCCGCCATCCAGAATCAGCAGGTCGGGCAGCAAGGCCCACGTATTGGCTTGCTGAGGCCTCCGCGCCTTGCTGTCCGACTCCTCGGCGCGGGCGTCCTTGAACCGCTGGAAGCGTCGGCGCAGCACTTCCTGCATCATGGCATAGTCATCGGCTCCTACCACCGTCCTGATGCGGAAGCGCCGGTAGTCGCTCTTGCGCGCCACGCCCTTGACGAAAACCACCAGGCTCCCCGTGGCATCAACTCCCTGGATGTTGGAGATATCGCAACATTCGATGCGCGCGGGAGGGCGGTCCAACTCGAGATACTCCTGCAATTCGGAGAGCGCCGCCACGTGCTTGTTGACGTCGGCTTCCCATTGTATGCGCAAGGACTCCAGGGTTTCAGCCGCATTCTGGGCAGCCATGGCCACCAGCGCCTTCTTCTTGCCCCGCCTCGGGACGCGAATACTCACCTTGGCACCGCGCCGTGAACGCAGCCACTGCTCGATGATCATCAACTCGTCGGTCCCCGTCTGCAACAGGAGCTCTTCGGGGATGGAAGCCGCTTCGTCGTAGAACTGCTTGAGGAAAGAGCTCATGATCTCAGCGGGTTCTGTGTCCTGCGTGCCGCTGAGGACGAAATAGTCGCGCCCGATCAACTTGCCTCCCCGTATGAAGAAGACCTGTACACAGGCCTGGCCCGCGTCCCGCGCGAAGGCGATGACATCCTGGTCGTTCATGCTTGCGGAGACCACTCTCTGCTGCTCGATAACACGCTCCACCGCTTCGATCTGATCACGCATCTCGGCGGCGCGCTCGAATTCCAGATCCTCGGCTGCCCGAACCATTCTGGCCCGTAGATCGGTTACGATCTGCCCCTGGCGACCTTCCAAGAAGAGAGCGATCTGACTGATGATAGCGCGGTACTCCTCTTTGGAGATGGCGCCGATACAAGGCCCTGGGCAGCGGTGAATGTGATAATTGAGACAAGGGCGCTCATCGTGGCCCGTGATCTCGCGCTTGCACGTGATGTAGGGGAAAATATGGCGCAGCAGGTCCAGCGTTCGATGCACGGATCTTGAAGATGTGAAGGGACCGAAGTAACGCGCCCCATCCCGCAACATGCGGCGGGTGATGTAGATGCGCGGGAAGTCATCCTGCATGCTGATCTTGATGTAGGGATAGTGCTTATCATCCTTGAGGTGCACGTTGAAACGAGGGCGATGCTTCTTGATCAGGTTACATTCGAGGATGAGCGCTTCTAGCTCGGTATCGGTGACGATGAACTCGATATTAGCGATCTCATCCACCAGGCGGGAGACCTTGGGGATCTGGTTGGCCGATTCATGAAAATAGGAACGCACGCGGTTGCGAAGCACTATCGCCTTGCCGACGTAGATCATCTTGCCGTTGACGTCCTTCATTAGGTAGACGCCCGGCTTCCGAGGGATGGACTTCAGCAACTCCGCAAACTCTGGTCGACGCATCAGTCTGCTACCAGCTTATACCCTATGCCCCAAACAGTTTCGATGGCGATACCTGCCTCTCCCAGCTTTTCGCGTAACCGGGCCACATGGACGTCGACGGTGCGGCTGTCACCGTAGAAATCGTACCCCCACACCAGCTTCAAGATTTGTTCCCGGCTGAGTACCAGGCCCTCGTTCTCTACGAAGGTGGCCAGAAGATCGAACTCCTTGGTCCTCAATTCCAGCTCCCGCTCTCCTATCGTCGCCTCGCGCCGCGCCCGGTCCAGACACATAGGCCCTACGGTAATGACGCGTGGCAGCTTGGGTTGCGCTTCCGTGCGACGCAGTACC
>JAKLPW010000458.1 GCA_022013675.1 Anaerolineae bacterium
CGCCACCGGCGAGTAGTCGTTGCCACGCAGGAAACAGCCTGGTTCGGTGGGGTAATCTTCTGCGGGGCTCACTTTCAGCATCTCGACCGCGGGCGCCTCTTTTCCAATGATTGCCGTAAGGACGCCACCTTCGTCATCCAGTTGCAAGATCTCGCAGTTTTCCTTAGTCACGAGATCCTCCACCTTTTCCCGAAGCGACGCATCGAAAACAACCCTCAACGTATCGCCAACTGCCAGATCGACCAGGTGTTGACCAACACCGGCTGTCTGCGGTCAGCAGGCCCCTCTGATATCGAGTACGGTCACATCATTCATGAGCTTACCTCCATTTCTTGATGACGGGGAGAAGCTCCGATCCCGCCCGCGGGTGGGGTTTTCACCCCATCCGCGGTTGAGTTTACTGCGTCGCTCAAAAGCTCACCCTAGAGCTTCTCTCCCCTCGTCGCTGATAACGTACTTCCCTTTCACCGGCCTCTCCACGAGGCCATCCTTGAGAAGCCCTCTCATCTTTCCTACAACCTTGGGCGTGGGCAGGTCCGCTTTCTTGGCAATCTCGCCGCATCCGGCCGGCTTCTCCATCGTGCCCAGAGCGGTTAGGATAGCCCTTCTCACTTCATCAAGCTCGATCATTTGCATCTCCTCCTCTGACCCTGTTTCGGCATGTACGTTTTTCTAGTTTGATTTTGCGCAAATCTCAGCAGAAAAAACAGCACGGAGCGACAAGCATCGATCTCTCAAGCGGCAACTACGTTCTGATATGTTCCTCGCTATGCCGCTTGTCGCTACCAAAGGCTGTCAAGTCAATGATGACAATGGCGCATATCTACAGTTGTGCCGAATTGCTTCGGCGTAATCGCAGCGTCATGTTATGCGGAGGCATTTCTGCATAATGCACCCAAATGGTTGCATTATACAGAATATCTGCTATGATACCCAGGGTGAGGTTTATGCCGAATCTCTGCACCATTATACCAACCTCCACAAGATTATAACATGAACACCTCGACAAGTCAACTCAAGGAGGAGACACACAAATGCAAAAGCGCCCCAAGAGGCTTCCGGACCAGGCTTCGACCTGAGCATGTTCTGCCTGCCCTGAGCGCAGGCGAAGGGAGCAAGGCCGAAGGGAGCGTGCCGAAGGGCTCAGCCGAACAGTTTCGCGACGCGGTCCGGCGCAAGCACTACTCTTTGAGCACAGAGCAGACC
>JAKLPW010000459.1 GCA_022013675.1 Anaerolineae bacterium
GCTCTATACGGACCTGGTACCATTTCGATGTAACACAGGCAGTGCGACACTGGCTCGAGCACCCTGAGACAAACTACGGCCTGATCATCAAGGGTCACAGTAATGCCTCGGTCGAATATCGCCTGTTCAGCTCCGATTGGGTACAGCTAGACTTGCGTCCAGAACTCGTCATCCTGTACTACTAGCGCCAGTCACTGAGAGTCATGCTTGGCCTGCAATAGGGAGTATCTTCGCAGTCCCACCGCCTGCCCTAGCGTTTCCAGCAACAAGGGCGGCTTGCCGATGAGGTGGCATTGCCACGGGCGGCGAGGTTGGATGATAAGCGGCGTCAGCCACGTCAAATCACTCGGCCGGCCCCAGGGTGAGCTGGAAGGAGCGATCCACCTGCAGACTGGCCGTATACCCCACCGTTCCGGGACCCAAGTCCGTGGGCTGAGGGTCGGCATCCACCACTTTCGTACGCGGCGGCAGCTCAATGCGAACCTGTAGTGGAATGGCTATCGTACCGGGTTGCTTCTGGACCAGCAGGCGATAGCAGGTGTCTAGACTCTCGTCGTCAGCCAGGACAGTACCTGGCAAGCGGTATCGGAACGTGATCTGCCGCTCTTCCCCGGGGGCCAACACGAAGTCGGCAGCAAAGACAGCCTTGCCCTTCTCACCAGCAAGCGCCTCGTACTCGTTAGCTCCCTCCACGCCCAGCAGACTGCTCCCCTGCGGCGCGTAAACCCGTACGTAATCCCAGTAACACCTATCCATCATCTCCTGGTAGCCGAGATCAAGGTCATAGCGTGATTCCCTGACGCACTCATCCAACCGGACATCACTCAAGTGGCGATAGGAGAGCACCAGCTCGGCCAGCGGTCCCTCCTGCTCTTGCAGGCTTATCCTGTACTCGATGCTCTGCTCGATCTTGGCATTGACCTTGTTGAAACCCACGTTGCTGTCCACGACCATCAGATAATCGCCAGTGCAGGTAGAGACTCCCCCGTCCCAACCGGTCTCTGTCAGCAGTTGTTGCACGGACGGATCGTTAAAGTAGAGGAGAATGTGCTTCTCGTCCAATCCTCGCTTCAGGGCATAGGCCAGCTTGCCCGCATCCAGCGAACGCGGGTCCTGTATCCTGGCCAGCACGGCCGCCGTGAGTATCGGCATGAAGTCCTTGCGCTGCCTCCACCAGTTCTCTTCATCACTGGACGACGGGGCCCAGAACTCATAGATCTTCTCCCGGAGGTTAGCCCCGGTGATCTTCTCTCCACTATCCTCCAGCACGAGGGGTTCCAGGGCTCCTACGATCAGCTCCAGGGCTGTTATGTCCACGGCGATCACACCATCGGTAGACATGCCCTGGTTCAGGGCGTACATCTCCTGGATGGCACGTGCTGAAGTGGGGAAGTCAGGCCACCAATTCGCATCCCGCGTTACCCACAGGTCGGCCAGCATGTGCTTGCGCAATGGCTCGGGAGGATCAGGATGGGGATGTGCCCAGTTCTCCACCGCGTAACTATCCTGAAAGCTCAACTCAGCGATTTCGCCGTCTTGCACGGTCACCAGGCCAATGCCGCTGATGAATCCGCCCGTGGCCCTCAATTCATCACCGTTCTGCGCCACCAGAAGATACGTGCGCGGGTTGGTTGCCCCCATGAGATCAGGGGCAAGTTGGAGGGCTTGCATGCCCGCGGACAGGAGGGGCAGATATGCGTCTAGCCGCTGAAAGGGGGACACGAGAGGGAAGAGCAATTCGGCATCGGAGAAGCGCTTGCGGGCTGCCACCGCTTCCTCGATCTCGTCTGCGGCGGTCCTGAGCTGAGGCCCGGCAGCGATGATGGCCTCCAGGAGCTTCTGGGTAGCGTCATCGTGTGATGACTCTGTTGAGGACGAAGCCATCATCAAGCTGTCGAAGGCACTAAGTGCGTCCAGCGCCGTCGTTCCGGCGGTACTAAGATTCTGAGCCATGTCGAGCATATCCGGCAAGGCTTTCAGAGTATCACCGGCGTAGGGAACCCAGCCCAGGTGGGGAGTGAGCACGAAAGCAGGGGCAAGATAATGCTGAAGTGCGCCGAGGTCACTCTCGACGCCCTCCAAGTCGGCGATAAGCATCCCGCGCCCTTCCGGTGCGAGGAGAGTCAGGGGGTCCTCATCCAGCGCTGCCTGCAAGCCCTGGAGATGTCTTGCCAGAGATAGCGCTCGCTTCCCTATCGGCCACAGGACGGCGATGATGACTAGCGCCAGTAGCAGAATAGCAAGCAACACATACCGTCTTCGGTACCCGATTGCCGGGTCTCCCTTGGCCGAGGCCTCATTGACGCTCATTGGCATGGTGTTCAGTAGGCTCCTTTCCCCTTCAGGACAGTGCCCACAGTCTTCCACAGTATCTGCATATCCAGCAGAAGAGAATAGTGAGCGATGTAGTAGAGATCATCGTCCGTATGCAGATGCTGCGGCTTGTCGCCACGGCCTGTGACCTGCCACCATCCCGTTATACCTGGACGTACGGCAAAGCGCTTGCGTTGCCAGGGCTCGTACATTTCTACCACGAAAGGAAGCTCAGGGCGCGGGCCTACCAGGCTCATTTCTCCCTTGAGCACATTGAAAAGCTGTGGCAGCTCGTCCAGACTGGAGCGCCGCAGGAAACGGCCAATCCGCGTAATGCGGGGATCATCCTTATGCTTGTAGATCAGATGGCCCTCGGGATCGTGTTCCATGAGCTTCGGGAGGAGCTTCTCCGCATCCTGAACCATGGTGCGGAACTTGTACATCTCGAAGATCCGGCCGCCCTCACCCACCCGCTCCTGCTTGAAGATCACTGGTCCGGGCGAGTCCAGTTTGATGATCAGGGCAAGCAAAGCCATCAAGGGAGAAGCCACGACCAGCCCGATACTGGAGACAGCCAGATCGAAGATGCGCTTCACTGCTCTTTGGATAACATCCAGCACCGGATCGCGCAATCCCACAAAGGGTAGCCCTCCCAGTTCCTCTATCGTGGTCTTGAAGTAGGCCAGCGGCATGAGGTCGGGAACCACTTTGATATTGACGTTCAGGTCGTACAGGTTGACCACCAGATTGGCCTGCTCGCGGTGGGCGCGAAGCGGGAGGGCAATGACTACCTCTGAAACCTCATGCTCTCGGATGACGTTTCCGGCCTTCTCCACCGGTCCCAGCACCGGGTAGCCAGCCAGTATCTCTCCCTGTTTTTCGGGGTCATCGTCGAGGTACCCAACCACCTGCAGTCCCATCCAACCGTGGTCAGAGAAGACCCGGGCGACCTCCCGACCCACATCGCCAGCGCCAACGATGAGTACCCCCTGGTGGGGAGCGCGCTTGCGCCCCAGGGATTTGAATACCATCCGCCAGAATACGCGCAAGACGAGAATACCACAGAGGTCCAAGATAAAGAAATAGATGACCAGCAGACGGGAGACAGCGCGGTAGGAGAAGAACAAGGCTCCACCAAAGGTGAGAGCGGAGACCGCAACTGCGGCAACGACTGTCTGGATCTCATCCATTGTCCGCAGGATGTGCTTGGCATCGTACGCCGAGAGGAGGATGAACAGTACGGACCAGATAAGGGCAGCGATCAGATACATAGGGGGGTAGACTCCGCCCCCGGGCAGTTCGAAGGGCCTGCCATAGGGAAGAATCTTGCGGAGCGACTCCGCCAGATACAAGGAGCTTACTGTTACAATCACATCGGATATGTATAGAGCCAGTATATACCTGGCGCTGGACCTCCTGAGCATCCGTACCTCCCATCTCCACCGGAGTGGCTCTCCTACGCACTGAGCCCCCCCTCAATCCCCCCCGTTCTGACAGGGGGGAAGTGCATGCACCGACTCCCTCCCCTGTGATCTCTTGCACGGGGGAGGGCTGGGGTGGGGGCCTCTCGCTCACGGTTTTAAGCGATACCCTACCAACAAAGCGAGGCATCCCACTACCAGCCCCACCGTCAAACTGGCAGCCCTGACCAGCAAGAGAAAAGGAGCAACGAGGGCAACCGACCGGTCTCGCCGAACAGCATGCAGACAGAATGAGAGCGTGCTTAGGAGCAATAACATGGCAAGGCTAGCAGCAGCCCACCAAAAGACACCATCCGCAAGGGTCGCCAATAACGATAGCGCCAACAAGCCGATCAGAGCAACCTGGATCTTAAGAATCTGAGGAGTATGCGAGTCCGTCACCGCCTTAGAGGGATGACGAAGTAAAAGGAACATCTTCCAGTACCCGATGAAGTACTTGCGCCGGGCATAGCTGGCAAGCGAAGGTGGATGCTGATGATAGACGATCGCCCGGGGGACGAAGATCAGGCGGTGACCTCGCTCTGCCAGCCTGAAGGAGAACTCCTGATCCTCAACGGAGGCGCTGGGAAAGCGGGTATCAAACCCACCGTGGGTCAGGAATAGATCGCGCCGGTAGGCTGCGGAGTAGGTATCCACGAAATCTATCCACTTCCATCGCTTCATGAGCTCGTACTTCTCCTCGTACTCCACTTGAACGAAACGAGGAACCAACCCGTGCTGATGGGTTCGATAGGTGCCTTTCGCGCCGGCAACGGATGGATCGGCAAAAGCGCCGCAGAGCATCTCGATCCAATCGGGAGCCGGCTCGCAATCAGCATCGGTGAAGAGCAACAGTTCGCCTCTGGCCACTTGTGCCCCTGCATTGCGTGCCGCCGCAGGTCCCCGGTTTGGCTGCCGGATCAGGCGCACTCCATACTGGGCCACGATCTCGGGGGTTGCGTCCGTTGACCCGTCGTCAACGACGATGATCTCGTACTCGCTGCGGGATATGGATTGGCGCACCAGCGAGTCAAGGCAGTTGCCAATCGTGTTCTCGGCGTTGTAAGCCGGCACAACAACAGATGCCTTCACTGCAATCTCACCACCTCACCGGAAAATGGAGAATGGAAAATGGAAAATGGATCAACGGAAGGAGCGCCAACTGGTCACACATCCAGCGCGCACTTCTGTGCCCAGGTAAGAGCGAAGTTCAGGGTTCCTTTCCAGGGGAACCGGGACGCTGGAACAAGCAGAGTCCTTCAGCCTGGGCACATTGGATGAATGAGTTTCCCTCACTCTGCATCTGCGCCAGTTCTGCACGGGTGTAGGCTAGCACATCCACACCCACACCGCAGAAATCCGGCTGATAGTGGACAGAGCGCTCCAAGAAAGACGATAGGCTGTCGCCAAGCACGATCAACAGGTCTGCATCGCTCCCGGGCACCGCATCGCCCCGCGCCAGGGAGCCAAACAGCCAGACCTCCTCAATCTCCGGGCGCCTCTCTGCCAGGCGTGCTACTGCCTTCTTCAGGCACGCACGGACCTGGTCCAGGTTCAACCAGAAGACGCTCACAGAGTCGCTCACAGAAGGCAAGGATGTGCGTTGTATGGGCGATGGCACGCTCGGCTTCATCCCGCGTGTAGTAGTCATAAGGCGCTCCTTCGGGATAAGAGTTAGGATAACGGGGCAGGATATAGGTCACGTTTGGCCTGCCGGAGCCAGTCCTTATATCGAGCGGGCATGGTCAGCCTCCTGTCACGCCTGTGAAGTCCTCCGTCTTCCCCTGTTCTCCCCCTTCCTCCCGTGAGCAAGGGAGGACGCGAGTCAATGCTGCCACCAGGCCCATCACCCACCAGGGGACGATGGCCGGCTTGACGATACCCCAGGTCACCGCGTCTATCATCCCATGTATGCCCATGGCCACCAGCCCAGCGAACAACCCCAGGAAGAGGGCCTTCTCGTCCGCCCGGCCCCAACTCCGCGCGCGCTGGCAACCCGTCCAGGCCAGCCAGAGGCTGCCACCGTAGAGACTCAGGAATGAGATCAACCCCGGAATCCCGAGATCCACCGTCACCTGCAGAAACAGATTGTGCGCGTGCGGGATCTGCGCATCAGGACCAATCAGGAAATAGGGATACAGCACCGGGCCCACCACGCCGAAAGTGCCCAGACCGATACCAGTATAAGAGAAATCCTGGATCATGTAAAGGGCGCGGGACCAGATCTCTTCCCGCTTGTCCCAACCGTTGATCGCGCCGCCGGTAGAAATCGCCTCAAGCACCTGATCGAGGGGCACGCGGTTGAGGA
>JAKLPW010000460.1 GCA_022013675.1 Anaerolineae bacterium
GGAGAGAAACCGCCTTCGCCGGAGTTGCCCGACGCAACAGATGATGAATCCCCGTGGTTCCGGTTTCTTCCAAGATACACGTGGACGAACATGGTCGACCTGGAGATGTCTGGTGATTTCAGGAAGTACTAGTCTGGAATCCCAAAGGGCAACTTACCCCTAGAATCAGAGGAGCGTGACGATGAATGACAAGAGGACAATCGATCCAGCAACGGAGGAGATGCTGGAGATAGCGGAGGCAGCGGGCATCTCGACCGCTTTCAGCCGCGCTGCGGCGATGAAGCCCTGTCCCATTGGAGACAAGGGAGCCTGCTGCAAGATCTGCTCCATGGGTCCCTGCCGCCTCGTGAAAGAGGGGCAAAGGGGAGTCTGTGGAGCAACTAAAGAAACCGTTGCGGCCCGCAATTTCGCCCGTATGATCGCCGCCGGCGCGGCAGCTCATTCAGATCATGGGCGAGACATGGCCTTGACGCTTCTGGCCGTCGCGGAGGGGGAAGCCCCGGACTACGAGATCCGCGACGAGAAGAAACTCCTGGAAGTGGCACACCTTCTGGGTATTGAAACCAAGGGTCTAGAAACACTGGAAATTGCCAAGTCAGTAGCGGAGACAGCCCTGGCCCAATTCGGGCAACAGAAAGGGGAGCTACTCTACGTTGGCCGAGCGCCCAAGAAGAGACGGAAGATCTGGCACGACCTGGGCATTGCCCCTCGAGGGATTGACAGAGAGGTAGTGGATATCATGCATCGCACTCACGCAGGCAATGACCAGTGGTACGATAGCATCTTGATGGCCGGCCTGAGAACCGCATTAGCAGATGGCTGGAGCGGTTCGATGCTCTCCACCGACATCACCGACATCCTCTTTGGTTCCCCTGTTCCGCTTGCAGCCAAGGTAAACATGGGGATGCTGAGTGAGGATGAGGTCAACATCGTAGTCCACGGCCACGAACCGACCCTCTCCGAAATGATCGTGGTGGCAGTCAATGATCCCGAAATGATCGACTACGCCAAATCCAAGGGCGCGAAAGGCATAAATCTCACCGGCATATGTTGCACCGCCAACGAGACAATCATGCGCCAAGGAGTGCCAACCATCGGCAACTTCCTGAGCCAGGAACTCACCATTGCCACTGGCGCCATAGAGCTCATGATCGTAGATATCCAGTGCATCATGCAGGCCCTGGTGCCCATGGCCGAGCAGTTCCACACTCATCTGGTGACTACCTCGCCTAAGGCGTACATAGAGGGCGCAGAGCATATCGAATTCAACGAGCACCACGCCCTGGAGATCGCCAAGCAGATCGTCAAGAGGGGAATTGATAACTATCCCAATCGCAAGAAGACACACATCCCCAACGTGACCAACGACTTAGTGGCCGGTTTTTCCCACGAGTACATAAACTATGCTCTAGGCGGCTACTTCCGGGGCTCCCTCCGTCCTCTCAATGATGCTGTGATGTCGGGCCGATTGCGCGGGGTAGCAGGAGTAGTGGGCTGCAACAACGCTCGTACCTGCCATGATGCCGCGCACGACTACATCACGCGAGAGTTGATCAAGAATGACGTGCTGGTGCTTATGACCGGCTGCGGGGCCATTGCGTGCGCCAAGTTCGGGCTGCTCTCACCCGAAGCCGCGAAATATGCGGGTCCAGGCCTACGGGAGATTTGCGAGACTATTGGCATTCCACCAGTACTCCACGTCGGCTCATGTGTGGACAACGCCCGAATTTTGACTACTCTCAGCCAGATGGCCACCGAAGGTGGCCTCGGCGAGGACATCTCCGACATACCAGGAGTGGGATTCGCTCCCGAGTGGATGAGCGAAAAGGCTATCTCCATCGCCTCCTACTTCGTCGCGTCCGGCGTGTACACTATCATGGGCAGCGATTCTCCAGTGTCCAACAGCCCTATCGTGGACCGCTTCATAAGTGCAGATTGGGAGGAACGGGTTGGCGGCAAGCTTGAGTTCATCGCCGATCCCGAGGAAGCCGTTGCAAAAGCCCTAAAGCACATTGACGAGAAACGCAAGGCGTTGGGTCTGGTGGAATATGATCCCAACCGATTCGGACAAAGCGACGACTGGCAGATGGATCTCGTCATGTCGCTGCCGCCAGAGGAAGTCAACCTGTATAGCTATGCCGAGATGGCCGCCAAGGCAGGAAAGGGATAAGGAGAA
>JAKLPW010000461.1 GCA_022013675.1 Anaerolineae bacterium
CGGGGTAACGAAGGTGAAATGATCCTGATACGTTCGCGCGGGCCAGGGATAGCGGAAGGCCCATATCGCCACTGCCTCACACCAGTCCCATTCCCTGAGGGCTTTCTCGTAGGCTTGGATGGTATAGGTGATTCGTTGATAGGGCCGTACGGCTTTGGTCCATCGAGGATGATCGTTCCAGCCACCCTCCGTGATGAAGCATTTCTTCTGCGCATCCCCATTCCGAGCCATCACCGCGTAGAGCAGCTCGCTGCGAGCGAAGTTGATCATCCGGGCGTCGGCAGGGTCATCGGGCGGGAAGCTCCAGCCATAAGCATGGATGGCCATGGCATCGAAGTAATCCTTTGCTCCGGCGTCATACATCCGCTGCAAGAACTCGAGGTCGTTCATCCCCCACTCGCTGCCAGGAGGGGCCAGGGTTGGAGCCAGCCCCGCTGCTAAGATGATTGCTTCGGGGTTGGCCTCTTTCGCCCGCTCATACGCTATCCTGAGCAGTCGCGTGTACGCCGCCGGATCCACGGGACGGTACCCCCATTCGAAGCTCAGATTGGGCTCATTCCAGATGATGAAGTGATTCACACGTCCCTTGAAGTGGTCCACGAAAGCGTAGACGAAATCGCCGAAGTCGGTGTAGTGATCCCCATCGAGGTAGCGAAAGGTGGTGTCCTCGGGCCGTGCCCACTGGGGCACGAAATCGAGCCTTGCGATGACCGTCAGTCCCTGAGCCACGGCATGGTCCACCACCATGTCAGGGTGTTTCCAGTGGTAGCGTCCTTTCTCGGGCTCGTAGTAGCCTCACGGAAAGTACTCCACGATCCAGGGTGCGCCCATCTCTCGCACCATTTCGAGGGTACGCTTGATTTTCCATTCCTCGACTTCGTCGGTAAGCCTGGTGTGTACCCCCATTTTGGGGTTCACGGAGTAGACCTGCTGCTGGGGTCCTATCTCCACCGCTGGCTGGTGAGGAGGACCCAGCAAGAGCAGGATAGCGAACAGGACGAGAGAACGGAGAATCCAGGCACGTGTCTTTGGTCTGGCTGTGAACGAGATTAGAGATCTCAGCATTGACTTCTCTTTGGCTATCTTCATGGTGGATGAGGAATATGTGATATAATAGCACCTCTGGCATGGTGGGTCAAAGAGACCGTGAGAGTGTTCTGTATCTAAATAGTGACTTGTGGTATAATGGAAGAGACTGTGTTACGAGGAATCCTGGTATCAGGAGCAGAGAGGAGCCTATGATGAAGATAGCGTTTGTAGATTTGAAGGCCCAGTACCTTTCCATAAAGGATGAGATTGACGCTGCTGTTGCAGATGTCATTGACCATACAGCCTTCATTGGAGGAGAGCAGGTTCGCCTTTTTGAGGAGGAGTTCGCTGCCTTCTGTGATGTAAAACATGCCTTGGGAGTGGGCAATGGGACCGATGCACTGGAGTTGGCTCTCTCTGCATGCGGTATCGGTAGGGGAGATGAGGTTATCACTGTAGCGAATACCTTCGCCGCCACGGCTGAGGCCATCGTGTCCCAGGGTGCGCATCCGGTCCTGGTGGACAGTGACCCAAGGACCTACAATATAGACGTGGGCAAGATCGAGGAATGTATCACAGAGCGCACTAGAGCTATCATGCCCGTACATCTCTACGGACAACCCGCCGACATGGACCCGATCCTGGAGTTGACCAGGCGGCACAACCTGATAGTGATCGAGGATGCTGCCCAGGCGCACGGAGCCAGGTACAAGGGTCGGGTAGCCGGCACAATGGGTGACGTGGCCTGCTTCAGCTTCTATCCCGGCAAGAACCTTGGTGCTTATGGCGATGCGGGGGCGGTGGTCACGAATAGTGAAGAAATCGCTTCCAAGGTGGCACTGCTGCGCAATCACGGAGCATCTGAGAAGTACATGCACGAGGTAGTAGGCCGCAACAGTCGTCTCGATGGCATTCAGGCCGCGGTTCTGAGGGTGAAACTGCGCCACCTGCGGGCGTGGAACGCTGCTCGTCGGGAGCGAGCGGACTGGTATAATGAGCTGCTGGCTGATCTCGACGTAGTGACCCCGTACGAGCCAGAGTGGTCGGAGGCCGTGTATCATCTCTATGTCATCAGGGTTGCACAGCGAGACCTGGTCCGGCAGCGGCTTCAAGAGGTGGGGATCGCGACGGGTATTCACTATCCGATCCCCTTGCATCTTCAACCGGCCTTCCGCTACCTGGGGTACAAGGAATCCGATTTCGAGACGACGGAAGCTTATGCTGGGGAGATACTTTCTTTGCCTATGTACGCTGAGTTGACCAGAGAGCAGGTGGAGGGAATCGTTGGTGAGCTCGAGAGGGTCTTGGATGGCTTGAGATAAGCGGTAGTCAGAGCCCTTGAAATCCGAGGCTCACCGTGATATAATAGGGTTATACAGGGGCACTTTGGAATCTACTGGAGGGTTTCCAGGCGGAGGGCAGGGGGGCTGATGGACGATGAATTAAGCATGGCGGGAGCATGCGGGCTATACTGCGGCGACTGCAAGTCCTTCGGCGTTGAGTGTGAGGGGTGCGGGGTACAGGGGGGGGCACCCTTCTGGGGAGAGTGTGGCGTTTACCGTTGCTGCATCGAGGAATGTGGCTTGGAGTTCTGCGGTGAATGTGACGAATTCCCGTGCGAACTATACTTGCAGACCATAGAGCATCCTTCCTTTCCTCCTTTGGAGGCATTGGAGGAGTCTATTTCGCGTCGCCTGGTGATCGGCACGGAGGCCTGGCTGGAAGAACAATCCTCGGATTCTACGGAGTTGTCCTGAGAGATGCTGCCAGGAGCTGACGCGAGAAGCGGAAGAGCAGTTCTATTGCTCGTGTTGCTCCTTCTTAGTCTCTCCAATGGCATTGCGCTCGTTTTTTCCTCCTCGCCGGTCGCGGCACAGGGCAGCGACCGTTTCGCAACGGTTTCCTTCCCTATCGGCACCCACGTCATTCCCATGGATGACAAGCAGGCTGACCGGTTGAAAGCCTTCGGCCTGGCGCATCTGATCGCTCGCCAGGGTGGGGTTTTGCACCGCGTCATCGAACCGCCGGACATTGTGCTGTTCACTGAAGCCCATCCTGCAGGTGATGTATATCGAGGAGGGCCCATTTTCATACTCGCTGAGGATGGCAGTATCCTACAGAGCGCCCTGGTCCAGTTTCCCTCGGTCACGGTAGAGCAGTTGACGCAGGGGATTACGTCGGACAGGATCTACCAGGTGCGACGGGGGACTAACATCTTGCTGATCCAAGGCCTCTTCGGACGGACGGAGTTGGTACTGGACGATATGGGTATCCCGTACACGGTGGCACAGAGATCGGAAGTAGCTGCCAGCCCTGAAATCATGAATCATTTCGATCTGATCATAGATGATTGTCCGGGTTGGAGGGGGGATGTTCCTTCTCACGTA
>JAKLPW010000462.1 GCA_022013675.1 Anaerolineae bacterium
TGCCTGCCCCCATCCGGCGCAGTCGCATGCCATTCAGGATGACTGCTATCGACGCTCCAACATCAGCCACTATCGCCATCCACAGCGATGCCAGACCCGTTACCGCCAATCCAAATACAAGCGCCTTGACTGCTAGCGCAAAGATGATATTCATCGTCACAGTGTCTCTCGTCTTGCGACTGAGCCAAACGATGAAGGGGAGCTGAGTCAGGTCGTCGCCCATCAGCACCACGTCGGCCGTCTCCATGGCCTGGTCTGAGCCCGCGCCGCCCATGGCAATTCCCACGTCTGCCTGTGCCAAGGCCGGGGCGTCGTTAATGCCGTCACCCACCATCACCACGATGGTTCGAATTGGCTCACCAAGATCATCTCGACTGAGTCTCTCGACAGAGCTCGACGAAGCCTCACTGGGGTCCTTGTGTTGCCCCTGCAGATCTGCCACAGCGGCGACTTTCTCCTCTGGCAATAGCTCGGCGATCACCTCATCAACCCCTATTTGATGGGCGATGGCTGCCGCCACGCTCGGGTTGTCGCCTGTCAACATCACAGTATGGATACCCCAATCAGCCTTCAGCTCGGCGAGCACCCGGTGGCTGCTGGCGCGCGGCCTGTCTGCAACACCAAATATCGCACACACCTCGTCGCCATGGCAGACCAGCATCACCGTCTTCCCCCGAGCAACCAGGTCATTAGCTTCCTGGCAAACGACCTCACTATGCGGGAAATGCTCATCGAAGTGAGCATGACTGGCTACCGTGACCTGCTGGCCATTCACCGTGCCCTCTACTCCCCGTCCACTGAGCACCGCGACTTCCAGGGCGTGAGGCACCATCACCTTCCGAGCCTGCGCCTCCTTCACCAGCGCGCGGGCGAGCGGATGAGACGATTGCACCTCTAGCGCAGTGGCGTGCTGCAAGCCACAGTTTTCGGGGCACTTCCCGCAGGAACAGACATCCACGACGTCAGTTACCACGGGGCGTCCCTCGGTCAAAGTGCCAGTCTTGTCAAAGGCAAAAACCTCCGCTCGACTCAACGCCTCCAGGTAACGTCCGCCTTTGATCAACACCCCACGCGAAGCGGCGTTGGTCATAGCACTCACCAGGCTAACCGGCGTGCTGATTACCAGAGCACAGGGACAAGCGATGACCAACATCTGAAGAGCTCTCATCAACCAACCCTGCGCTCCCGAGAAAGGCTGCCCAAAGATCAGTGGCGGAAGGACAGCTACCAGCGTGGCTGTCACGGCCACTGCCGGCGTATAGACCCGCGCAAACCTATCAATGAACCGCTGCACCGGAGCCCGCTTAGACTGCGCCTCCTGAACCAGGTGCACCATTCGACTGAGAGTATTATCCTCCGCCAGGTGGGTGACCTCCACCGCCAAAGCACCAGAGGTGTTTACGGTACCGGCGTAAACCTCATCGCCGGGTTTTTTGTCTACCGGAACGCTCTCGCCGGTGATGGTTGCTTGATCCACCGCGCTCTGTCCGCTCCGGATAACGCCATCGACGCTAACCCGATCCCCAGGGCGTACCAGTACCCGGTCTCCAATGGCCAGTCGCTCCACTGCCACTTCTTCGGTCTCCCCGCTGTCCTGAATCCTCAAAGCCACCAACGGTGCCAGATCCAGCAGACTGTCCAGCGCACCGCGGGCCTGTTCCGAAGCATACTCCTCCAGCGCCTCTCCCAGAGAGAAGAGCAGCACCACGATAGCTGCCTCGGCCCACTCGCCGATGAACACAGCGCCGACGACCGCAATCACCATCAGCACATTGATCCCCAGACTGTGGGAAAACCACAGCTCCTGATACGCGTACCGAACAACGGGGAAGCCGCTCACCACGATAGCCGCCGCGAAGAATGCGGTTCCTATCCACGAGCGCGCACCAACCACCGCAAGGAGTAACCCCACGAGTATCATTAACCCCGCAAGGGCAACCAGCGCTGTCTCGCGCTCCGAGAAGATGAACCGCACGAATCCCCCAGCCGGCCTGGGCTCCCGCCGACGATCAGTGACCAGCGCGTAGCCCGCCGAACTCACAGCTTTGGCAATCTGATCCGTCAAATCCGACATGATGACCGAAACAGTAAGCGTGCCGGCGGCGTAATCAACCTGGCACTCGCTGACCCCATCTACACGGCTAACGATCGTCTGAACTCTTTCGGCACAATCTATACAGTGTAGCCCTGCCACGGCAAATGTCTTGTGTAGCACTTGTTTCACAACGTCCTTTCTCACGCCTGTCTACAGCAATACCGCTGAGTACGCTACCGGACAAGCCCAGCTCTTGCATCTCGAACCTGATTAGATGAAAAGCGTGACCGTCGAATCGCGCGCATCCTGAACGTAGGACCCCACGGCACCGTATTCGTCAATCCACTCCTCACGCAAATCCTCACGCTTGATGCCCATGATCTCCATGGTCATCTCACAAGCGATGATCTTGCCGCCCAACTCTTTGAAATCCTCCATCAGCCTCTCCAACGAGACCACGCTGGCTTTCTCCATGCGCTGCTTGATCATTTCCTTGCCGAGGCCGAGCATGTGCATCTTAGAGAGCGGGCCTTTCTCCAGCCCATCCTTCTGCAACCGCTGAAGCCCCCAGAAGGTGAAGTAGATCGAAGCTTCCATCCCCATGGCCAGCGCCCCATTAGCGATAATTAGAGCGCTGTACACTTTGTCCATATCGCCGCTGTGCATGACTATAGTCACTCTATCCGCCATCACTCTCCCCTCCCAGGGGTTCCAGGATATCTCCCCAATCTATCCCTGGTTCTTCCATACCCGGTCTCCAATTACAGAGACAGGAACTGTCAATCAGCCTATCGCAGCACTAATCTCCATGACAAAAGTGGCGAGTCCCCTACTGGACTCGCCACTTCCACCGAACGAACCTAGCGTCCGCAACAGTGGCAACCCCCACCTTGAGACTTGGTCTCGACGTACTTCTCAGGGTTCTTGTCGAATGCAACCTTGCACCCCTTGGCACAGAAGTGGTATGTCTCTCCCTTGTACTCCGATGTCGCCGCTGCTGTCTGGGGATCTACCATCATCCCACAAACCAGATCCTTTACCTTTTCCATTGCTTGCCCTCCTTCATGAGTCTGTCCAGGTCCTGCTTCGCCGTCAGTTGAGTACCTTGGCAATCCTTTGGCTTGCCTTATCAGGGCCCTCTTGATAACATCGTATCATTTTCTTGTGCGTCTGTCTGTGACTTTTGTCCCTTTCTAGAGTATCGCCTCCTGCCCTTTGAACACCGGATGTTACCGGATTCCTCGATGGCCTTGCAGTACGATGACATAGATCACCATTCAGCCACCACTGAGACACATCCGACTCTATCTCTCCGCTCGTCGCTCCTGATTCCCGAGTTGCATCTGGTTACCAGCACCTCTTCAGCTTTCACGGTAGCATCTCGACGGGCCAATACAGCGGGACCAAGATGATGGCGATTGCATAGATCAGTAGTGTCAGGAGCAGCCCGACTTTGGGGAAATCTTTGAACCGGTAGCGGCCAGGCCCATAGACGAGCAGACAGGACGGCTCGAGAGGGGTCAGGAAGGAGCAGCTCGCCGCTAGTGCGATCATCATCGCGAAACTGCGCGGGTTCAGCTCCAGTTGTCGGGCCATCTGTATGGCGATAGGCAGGACGACGACCGCCGCAGCCTGGTTTGACATTGGCTGCGTCAGTAGTACCGTCAGAGCAAAGAAACCCGTGAGCAACCAAATAGGCTGTGAATGCCCCACGGCCTTGATGATTTGCCCGGCAAGAAACTCTGCCGCGCCAGTAGTCTGCATCGCTGCGCCGAGACTCAGCATGGAAGCAATCAGAATTATCGCCCTCCAACTGATCTGGCTATACGCCTCTTCCGGTGTAATGCAGCGTGTCACGAAGACCAGCAACGCTCCCAGTAGCATGGCGACGGACAAAGGGAGCAGATCAAACGTCGCGGCTGCCAGCACTCCAAGGAAGATCGCGAGAGCCAACGGAGCACGTTTCCTGTTCGGTCGCTCCTCCCCGACCGAAGCCAGGACACGGAAGATATTCTGTCTAGCTAGTCCCTCTATCTTCCCATGGGTCCCCTGCAATACCAACACGTCACCCACTCCTAGACGAATCCGACTCATCTTGCGCGTCAGTTTCTCGCCGTGCCGGTTGATCGCCAGGACTTGCAGCCCATAACGATCCCGAAAGCGCAGTCCGTTTAGCGTCCGCCCGATCAACGGTGAGTCCGGCATAAGAATCGCCTCAATCAAGCCGACGTCATCAGTCTGCAGAGTGGCGTCAGAAAGCTCGACGTCGGCTCTGATGTCAATACCCACTACCTCTTTGACCTGGAGGATGTTCTCCCTTCCACCTTCCACCAGCAATACGTCACCCTCCTCCAAAGAAGTGAGCGCATCCGGCACAATGTAGGGAGCATTGCCCCGGACGATCCACAGCACGGTCAGGCCAAGGTCTCGTCCCAAACCAGCCTCTTGTAGCGTCTTCCCGACCAGGAACGACCGGGGGCGTATCAGTATCTCCGAAAGGTACAAGTCTACGCTGAAATCCTCGATCTGTTCAGCAGGAATACGGTCTGGCACCAGACGGCGGCCCAGGACAAACATGTAGACCACACCCGCAATGGCAATCGGTACGCCGACCGGCGCCAACTCAAACATGCCCATTGGTGGCAAGCCTTGCTCCACCATCAGTCCACTGACGATGATGTTGGTGGAGGTGCTCACCAGCGTGATGGAACTAGCGAGAATCGACGCAAAGGCCAGCGGCATCAGGAGCTTCGCCGCGCTGACCTTCGCACGTCGGGCTAACCCAATGACTATGGGGAGGAAGAATGCAGTCGCCGCCGTATTGCTCATGAACGCGCCCAGCGTCACGGCCGCGACCATCACCACAAGCAGAAGACGCTCTGTGTTGCCTTCACCCCAGCGCTGAAGTGCACGCCCGGCAAGACTGGTCACACCCGTGCGAGACAGCGCCTCCATGAGAATCAGGAGCCCCAGCATCATCACGACGACGTCACTACCAAACCCGGCGAAGGCTTCTCTGGAGGGCAACAAACCCGTGAGGACTAAAAAGAGCAGGATACCGAGTGCAGTCACGTCTGCAGGAACCCTTTCCAATGAGAAAAGCACCACCGCCGCGAGCATGGCGACCAGGAGAAGCAGGATTTCTGTGCTCATGTTTCAAAGACCCCCGTAACCGGAATAACTGTCAGAGATTCTGATTAACCA
>JAKLPW010000463.1 GCA_022013675.1 Anaerolineae bacterium
CTCCAGGGCGTCGCGAAAACCTTCAGTCGTGATCAAGCCGGTCTTAGCCCCGTTGTACTGCAGCATGGTGTTGGTGGCCACGGTCGTTCCATGTACTAGGAGCTCGACCTGGTCCAGAAAAGCCCCCAGTTCCAAATCGACCACGTCGGCTGCCTTGCGCAGGCAGTCGAACATCCCGATGGATGAGTCAGCCGGCGTGGAGGGCGCTTTGACGACGTGCATCTCTCCAGCGCTGGTGATGATCACCCCGTCGGTGAAGGTACCACCAATGTCGACTCCTACACGGTAGGTCATATCGTTCATCAAATCGCTCCCGATCGCTTCCACAGCGCTGTCGTCTCTTCGACTACCTTACGCCGTATCTCTTCCTCGTCCACGTTGACAAGCTTGCGGTCCTTGACGACTACCTTGCCATCCACCAGGACCGTCTCCACATCGGCTCCGTCCACGTCGTTGATCAGCGTGTCGTAGAAGAGTTGTGGCAGCAGCGGAGAGGGCTGGTTGGGCTGGATGATGATGATGTCCGCCTTCTTGCCGACCTCCAGGGAGCCGATTTCTCTCTCCATCTGCAGCGCCTTGGCCGCGCCGGTCGTAGCCAGGTCGATGGCCTGGAACGCTGGGATGACTCCTGGGTTGTGATGGTGGACCTTGTGCAGGAGGTAGGCCATGCGGACGTACTGGAACAGGTCGAGGGTGAAGAAGCAATCATGGCCCAGGCTGACGGTGATCCCCTGGGCAAGCATCTCCACCATCGGTGCCACGCCACTGCCGCCCAGCATGTTGCTCATCGGCGTGTGGGACACCTTGACGTCGTGTTCCTTCCAGATGGCGATTTCCTCCGGGGTCATGTGAATGCAGTGAACCGCCAGCACGTCAGGCCCGAGGAACGCGGTGTCTCGCAGTACAACAGGGGCGGTGCGGCCGTACTTCTCCTCCAGCATTGCCGGTGGTATCTCGGCCACGTGGATCACTAGCCCGGCCCCAAGGTCGGTAGCGATGCCACGCACCCGGCGCAGCATCTCCTCCGAAGTGGTGAAGGCTGTGTGTACTCCGATGCGTCCCGTGACGCGGCCCTCACGCACGTCCTTCCATTTCTTGAAGAAGCGCACGTTTTCGTTGATGCCCGCCTCGGCGTTGGCCTCGTCGATGCGCTGGGTGGACTCGTAGCAGATGACCGCCCGGCTGCCTAGCTCGCCGATGGCCTCGGCGCTCTTGTCAAGGCAGCCACCCACCACGCTAGGGGCCTCGACCATCTCACAGACCGTGGTAGTGCCGGTCTTGAGCATCTTGCCCGCAGCCCACAGCGTCGTCCAGTAGATGCTGTCGTAGGTGGTCTGCTCCTCAACGTCGGGCCACCACCATTTGGTGAGCAGGTCCATGAAGGACCGGAACTTGCTGAAATCGACGGGCATGTTGTGACCCACGACGCTGGGCATGTGCGTGTGGGTGCAGATGAGACCAGGGGCAACGATCTTGCCACTGGCATCAATGATGGTAGGGGCGCTGTGGGCCGCCTCGATCTCGGCCCTCGTGCCGATCGCCACGATGCGGTTGCCCTCGATGGCGATCGCCCCGTCGGCGAACACCCTCCGCTGGGCGTCTTGCGTCCCGACCAGGCCACCTCTGATCAAAATGTCAGCCATTTGGCATCCTCCTGTGAGAGCCGTCATACTGTAGCGTTAATCAAAGTAGGCGAAACGAATCGCCTGCACCGGGCACACGTCCCGACATAACCCGCAACCATAGCACCTCTCTGCATCGGCGTGGGCCAGGAGGTCATCCTTAACGCGGATGGCGTCGTAGACACAGGAGACCTCGCAGCGCCGGCATCCGGTGCAGCGATCCGGGTCGATAATGGGCGTCTGGGGCACGGTGACGGCCACCAGATTCCGCTGGCGACGGGAGTCGATCTTGCGCAGTGTCAGTCCGATGAAGTCGCTCACGTCTCCGTAGCCATGCTGGGCAACCCAGGCATCGATCCCTTCGATGATCTTGCGGAAAGAAGAGACACCCTTGAGGTGCCCGGCAGTGACCACCCCGACGAAGCTGGCGCCAGCCATGAAATACTCGATGGCGTCTTCAGCGCCGGAGATGCCGCCCACGCCGATGAGGGGAATGGATACATGCTGGGCCATTTCAAGGATCATGCGCAGCGCGATGGGTTTGAGCGCCGGACCTGTCAGTCCGCCGACGCCCCGTGGTCCACCCAGGGATGGTTCGCCGCTCTCGATGTCGATCTTGATGGCCGGGCCGAAGGCGTCGGCACAGGCAATCGCATCAGCGCCTGCCGCCTCGACCGCGGTGGCCCACTCGACCACGTTGGCGTGGAAGAGGGCGCTGAACTTGGCGATGACTGGGACTTCCACTGCCTCCTTGACGGCACGCACGTTCTCCACGTAGGGTGCCACGGCATGTACCTCGGGCGGGGGCATGGTCAGGCCCGGGAACATGGCCTCCAGGATCTCTCCCATGTGCGGGCAGAGCGTGGGCATCTCGATCAGGTCGGCCCCGGCGTCGACCGCGCGTCGCGCCAGGTCGGCGGCTTCGGCGGGATGCAGTCCGGCCAACGAAGCAATGATCGGTATTCCGGCCTCTTTGGCTCGCGGCAACTCGTGCTGGAACCAACGCTCCGCAGGCAGCGTTGTGCCAAAGACGCTGTTGAGGAATCCTCCCTCGACCCGAGAGAAACAGGGACGCACGTCCTCCACCGCCTGGGCGACGATCGTCTTGGTGGTGATGGCGGCGACACCCTGCTGGCTGGTGCGAACGATGGTGTCGCCATCGCTGCCATGGCATCCGGCGGCGACTATCACCCGGTTGCGCATCGGCACGTTGGCCAGGGTCAGGCTATTGCTAGACAAAACTCCACCTCCATGCCCGTGGCATGATGCCGCGGCATCATGCTCCCAGTAACAGCGCCAACACTGCCTTCTGCACGTGAAGGCGGTTCTCTGCCTCGTCCATGATGATCGACTGAGGTCCATACATGACCTCGGCGGTCACCTCGTGGCCGACAGCGGCAGGCATGCAGTGCATGAACTTAGCACTGGGCTTGGCCAAAGCCATGATCTCATCGTCGACGATCCACTTCTTGAAGGGTTCAGGGTTCTGGTTGTGCGGCACAGGAGCCTGCCAATCGTGCTCCAGGCCAGCGCGGAAATCGGCGGGCATCACGTAACTGTAGGCGTTGATGAAGTCGGCATCTTTGGCTGCCTTCTTCATATCGTGGACCACCTCGACGCTAGCCCCGCTCGCAGAAGCGAAGGCATTGGCCCGATCCAGGATGTCCTGGGGTGGGGTGTACTCCTCCGGGCAGGCCAGTACGAACTGGAAATTATCGAGGCGGGAGGCCAGATAGAGGCTTGAAGTAACCAGGCCCATGGGCGGGTTGTATTCGTGGTAGGCCCAAGTCAGAACGTACTTGGTGTTGTCGAAGCTACCCTTCTTCTCCTGCACGGTCTGAAAGTCGGCCAGCGCCTGGAAGGGGTGCTCGAAGTCGGTGGATGCATTGAGCACGGGAATCCCGGCGAGGTCCGCTGCCTCTTGCAGCGTGGACTGAGCCAGGAGCCGTGCAATGATCACGTCAAAGTAGCGAGCCATCACCCGGACGGTGTCTCCCCAGCTTTCCACGCCGGAATCCGACCAAATCTTGCCGCCGCTCAGGTCCTGTGCATCGCCGCCGAGCTGTTGCATCGCCCGCCAGAAGGACATTCGCGTGCGAGATGATGGTGTCTCAAAGATCATCGCTGCCGCTTTGCTGCGCAGGACGTGATCCTGAAACTCACCGCGCGAGACGCCGCGTTTCAACTCCAGCGAGGTGTCGAGTATCAGCTTGATCTCCTCCGCAGAGAAATCGGCCAGCGACAGGACATCGCGGCCCTTTAGGTTCAACGCGCCCATGGTATTCTCCTTTCCAATCAGTGTTCTCATAATTGAGATGTGATACGTGCCGTGTATAATTGCGGGCGTAGGCCACCTGTCATCTGGTCGCCGACGACCGTGACAACACCATAGTCCGACGGGAGAGCCAGCCCCACCCGGTCTCGCGGATTCGTGTGATTGGCCGGGGTGGTGGCCCGTCGGTGGTGGAACTACTGTCTGCTCAACGACAATCTCCGGCTGCGGAAGCTCAACGCTACGCAGCCGGAGGGTGTCACGTCAATGGCACTCCCAGGCGGATCAACTCGGCCTTGACCTCGTCGTAGACCGCCTGGTGCGCGGGTGTGGGAGTCAGGCTATCCACGTCATACAGTTCTTCGAACGGCTGCCCCTTGGGCGCTTCCTCAAAAGTGATCTTGTCCTTGTACTTGGCGTAGAGCGCCTCGACGATGGGGGCCGCCTGGGCGCGGGTCAATTTAGCCGCCGCGTGAGCCACCTCGGCGAAGAGACGCGCCATCAGCGGGCTGACGTTGTTGTAGCCCAGGGGTTCGGCAGGTCGCGGGCCGCTGACGTTACTTCCGCTGGGCACCACGGCCAGCTCCAGCGCGGCGAACTCGTAGGGATACTGATCCGAGCCCGGACGCCCTGCTGTCGTGTGGCTGGTGGTGGCGATGATGTGACTGTTGCGGGCCACGGCCTGGTTGGCCAGACTGGCCAGGAAGAGCGAATGGTTGTTGGTCTGCTGCTTGTACTTGATATGCTGTGGACCCAGGTGGCAGATCTCAACACCCAGCATGGCCCCGGCAATGAACGACGCCACGGCCACGATGGCCGTACCATCAGGGCCACCCCCGTAGCCGCCCACCAACGGCGTGAAGGCCACGTAGAGCGGGCAACCATAGGCCGCGTAATAGGTCAGCCGGGTGAGGGTCACGTCGTCGACCTGTAGCTCCGAGAGGAAGACCATCGCTCTCGGGTCGCTCTGGCGGAGGCCCCACTCTTCGTTGGTGCAGGCGATCTCATTCAGGGCCATGACGGAGTGGCCGCAGATGGGCATCCCGGGGCGTCCGGCGCGGCGCACGGCCTCGCGGGACCACTGGCCATAGAGCACCGCTGCCCGGCTGGATAGACCCGAGTTGGGCCGGATCATCTGGCCATCCAACTCCTTGAGGTAGCCAGGCAGGAAGAGGCAATCGATGATTCGCTCCTGGGCGAAGGCCTCGTTGAGCTTCACGAACATGCTCTCGTGGGTATCGGCGTTGAAGGGCCCGCTGAAGATGAACGGAGGTCGCCGATCCTCCACTCCCCGGTGACGGATCTTGACCGCGTCTTTGCCCTGGCCCATCGACACCTTGCGCGGCGCGAAGCGTAGAGCATGCTCGACCTCCTCGGGCGCAAACTCGATGACCCGGCGGCTGTTGGCGCAATATAGGCCCGTGGTCAGGAGCAACTCCTTACCCGCGGCCCAGCAGCGGTCAGCCATATCATCGTCCAGGTTGAGCAGCGTATTTCCGTCCCACCTTACGTCGTACTTCTTCTGGAGCTTCATTACGTTGGCGGCCACCCGCTTCATTAGGAAATCGTTGGCGTCCAGCAGGGGACCAGTCTCTGCGCGCTTGAGGATCTCTTTCAGATTCACTTTTTCCACTCCCCTTGATGCTCATCCAGCAAACGCACTGCCTCCGGGGCGTCGGCAGCATAGGCGCTTGCGCCGATTTGATCTGCCCATTCCTGCGTCACTGGTGCTCCACCGATGATAGTAAAGTACTTGTTGTCCTGCCCCTTGTTGCGCAGGAGTTCGAGCACGTCGCGCTGGGCGAGCATCGTGGTGGAAAGCAGCGCCGACATGGCGATGATGTCGGCCTTGGCATCGGCAGCGGCCTGGATGAAGCGTGGGGGCGACACCTCGATACCCAGGTCATGCACCTCGTAGCCACCCGCCTGCAGCATGGAGCCAACGATGGTCTTTCCAATGTCGTGGATATCGCCTTCGACGGTGCCTAACACAACCACACCCTTCTTCTCCAGCTTGCCGCCGCTCGCCGCCATGGCAGCTTCCAATACCGCCACGCCCGCCTTCATGGCTTCGGACGCCATCACCAGTTGGGGCAGAAATATCTCCATGCGATGGAACGCTTCGCCGACCTCTCGTATCGGTTGGGCGAAGCCCTTCTCCAGCGCCTCGGCGGGGTCGATCCCGGCGGCTATGGCCTCCTGAGCCGCGGCTGCCGCCGCGTCGCCGTCGTACTCTTCGATGCTGGCCTGCATTTTCGCGTAGATTTGATCGGTAGTGGCCAAGTCTTCACCTCCTGTGGTTTGTTTATCGGGACTCCATTCAACAACTGAGAATCACTCACCGCAGAGCACGCTGGCCCACGGAGATTTCATGAGGTCTTACCCAAACAAGCCTAGCTTTCTCCCGATTCCCTTCTCTTGGGCTAACTTGAACACCTCGTAGCAGAGGCAGACATCCTCGGTTCCCATGCCTATGGGCGAGAAGAAGATTCTCTCGTCCGGTGTCTCGCGGCCCGGCTGGTCGCCACAGACGATGGCCCCTAGATCTCCGATTTCCCCTGCCTCGATCAGCCCCTGCTCTATCATCAGCGCAATCACTGGTGTCTCTCGATGCAGCACATGCTCGAGCCCATCGACCACGACCTTGTCCGAGTTGGATACGACCGCGAACTCCTCTTCCTGATAGGACCCGACGGCGGCGAAGTAGCTGCCCGGCTTCATCCAGGCATCCTTTACGATGGGTTCATCGGCCACGGTCACCGTTACTACTACATCGGCATCGCGCACCGCGGCCTCGGCGCTGCCCACGGCGCAGACATCGAGATCGAGCCTCGCGCTCATCTCCTCGGCGTACTTCTCGGCGGCTTCGTGACGGACGTCGTAGGCGCGCACCTCTTGCAAGCCCGGGAGAACGATCTTGAGCGCTTCCAACTGCGTGCGAGCTTGCACCCCCGCCCCAATCATGGCCACCGAGCGCGAATCCTGCCGGGCCAGATACTTAGCGCCCACGCCGGTCACTGCCCCGGTGCGCATGGCACTGGTCAGAGTACAATCCATGATCGCCAGGGGTATTCCTTTCCAGGAATCATTGAGAATGAAAAGCCCCGTTCCGCGCGGCAGGCCGTGGAGGGTGGGGTTCCCAGGGAATCCGGCGATCCACTTGATGCCAAAAACCTCGTAATCGCCGCCTACATAGGCGGGCATGGCATTGCCCCGCCCGCGCTCGCGCTCGCCCATATCGAGCACGGTCTTGTGGGGCAGAATCGTCTGGCCCTGGTGATGCAGCCGGAATGATTCCTCTACCGCCTTCAGCGCCAGGTGCATGTCGACGCCCGTGGCGCGCACATCGGCTTGATTCAAATAGAGAAACTCGATATCACCCACGAGCTTGGCCTCCTTTTCTCGGTAAGTTAGTGCCCAAAACGTAAGGGTTCTGTATCAGAGATACTCTCATAGTTCAGTTGCCGCGCTTCGCTTCTCTCTCCTCCACCTCTAGCACGATGCGCTCCAACTCCGCCTCAACCTTGGAATCCAGCGGGTCAACCGTGTGCTGCGCCAAGATCTCCTCGACTCGTTCGTGAGCCCGTTTTGCCACGTCTTTGCTTCCCGCTTGCTCCCAATTCGCACGGGTGAGACGATCGCTGAGCGAAGGGATGAACTGCTCCCGCTCCAGAAACTGCATCGTGTGGCGCTGCCCGAGGAAGTGCCCTCCTGGGCCAACCCGATCTATCACGTCGAGGGCCAGGGTCGCCTCGTTAACGTCAATCCCCTTCAATACCCGATAGAGTCCCTGGATGATCTCGTCATCAATGACCAGGCTTTCCTTGCTGACCGTCAAGGCCCCCTCCATCGTGCCCGGGTAGAAGATCTTGTTGACGCCACCCAGAGCCGCCATCGTCAGCACGGTCGCTTTCTCGTAGCCGGCCTGAATATCGAGCAGCTTCGAGTCGGTGGCGGAAGCCGTGCCACGGCAGGGGATGTCGTAAGAATGGGCGATCTGGGCGCTGGCAACGTTGATCAAGCCCATCTCCACGGCTCCGATGGCGATGCGCCCCATACGCATGTCCATGATAGAACCACACGTGCCATACCAGACCGGGTTGCCAGGGTTGGCGAGCTGGATGATGGTGATGCCACTGATGACATCCGCCGTCTGCTGTGCAAGGAGCCCTGCCAGCGTCACCGGTGAAGTGGCCCCTGCCTGCGGCTCGCTGGTCACGTCGATGGGCAGGCCATATTTGGCAAACTCCAGCGCGCCTTCCATCTGATCGCGGTCGTGGGCCAATGGAGTGACGGGGTTGTCGGTGGTGAAAGTGAAGGGCTTGCGCCGCAGCTCTCCCTCGCCTCCGGCCACAGCAGCCACCATCCGCAGACAATCTTCAGCCAAGACGCGCTCGCGCGAGGTCGCCTTGATCACCTTGCTGGAGTTACGCGCCGAGGCCAGGTAACCGTGGACGTGGGTTGCGCGGATGGGGACGCCGTCGATCTGGGGCATGATAGCGCCCGAATGCAACAGATGGTAGCTGGGCAAAGCATCGGCCAACTTGACCAACTGTTCGACTTCTTCCAACGTCGTGCGATGCGAGGTCCCCGTCGAGTAGTCGTAGCAGTTGAGCCTCCCAATCATCGGCTCGTAGTGTAGCGAACGGGTCGAAACATGCACGTTGTAGGCCGGGTTCCGGGCGTAGAGAGTGAAGGACGACGGAGCCCGGTTGAGCGCCTCCTCGACGATGTAGCCCGGGATGCGACAGAGCATCGTCTGCTCATCGATCCACGCGCCCGCCTGGCGCAAGAGCGCGCGGGCAGCCGGTGCCTTCACCAGCACGCCCGTGTTCCACAAGATGTCTAGTGCCGCTTGACGGATGTCGTAGACTTGCTCATCGGACAGTACTCTGAGTTCAGGCCGAAACTGCACTGTTCCCCTCCTGTATACCCTGCATTATCAAGCCCCAGCCATCCGGAAACATGGGACGATTATAGACCACACTACTTCTTGTGTCAAAGGAATGTGCGGAGGGGTGGGGAAAAAATCACACTTGAGCTTGACAAAAAGCAGAAAGTATGCTATTATGTTATACGTAGGAAGCGGTAAGTTCTTGTTTCGGAGATCGGCGCACGATGGACCGCCCAAGTTGCTTACGCATCTGGGCGGTTTCTTTGTAAGGCCCAAACAGAGGTACCTCTGTTTGGCAAGCTGGATCCCAGGGACAGATACACTCCGCTCTACTTATCTCATAGGGAAGGAGGTATTCCTGTCAATGGGAGCAAAAGTTACTGGTACTGTGAAGTGGTTCAACTCGGGTAAGGGCTATGGCTTCATCGCTCGTGAGGACGGCGATGACGTCTTTGTCCATTACTCATCCATCGCGGGGGACGGTTTCCGCAACCTCGTCGAAGGCGACAAGGTAGAGTTCGAGATCGAAGACAGCCCGAAGGGGCCGCAGGCTACCAATGTTGTAAGATTGGAGGCCTAATCAGAAGCAGCACACAAGAAGCCCGGAGAGGGCGCCCTCTCCGGGCTTCTTGTCGCTACTGCTGTCTTGGTATGATGGCGTGAAAAGGACAGGTCGCTAAACGCAGGGCGCATACTGGGTGCCCTGGTCCGAGCACCCAATTCAAGCGAACCCGGGAATCGACTCAGGACTTGAGTAAGACACCTCAGCGACGCCGGCCCTGGAACCAGCCGGTGATTCCCAGCAAGACTGCCGCCCCCAGAACGGCTACCCCAATGCTGTAAAGATTGAAGCCTGTCACGATCCTCGCGCGCGGGAAAAAGAAAGGCATGACGAAGCCCGCGATCATGGCACCCAGGATACCGATCACGATGTTGGCCAGACAGCCCATCCTCTTGCTGCGCCCCATAATGACGCTGGCCAGCCAACCGACTAGGGCCCCGAAAATCAGCAGGGAAACCAGATTCCACCCCAGAAAGAATCTCCACATATCATATCTCCTTGTTCAGCTTCGCGGTATGTACGGCGTCCGAGCGGGCCTCCTGAGCATCCCCAGACGCTTCAGACAATCAGACCCTTGGTTCATCCACCTTCTCGACGATGATGGTGAGATCAGCTACCAGGGCTGCAATGGTGCCAATAGCCGCCCATACCGGCAATAGAACAGCTCCGACTACGCCTAGTGTGAGCGGAATCTCGATCAGCGTCTTCCCCTCGTCGTTCTTGATGATGATGCGGCGGATATTGCCCTCGTGCACTAGCTCTTTGATCTGACCAACGAGCTTCTCTCCGCTAACCTTGTACTCTTCCGTTCGAACCTTCTCCTCGCACATGCTCTCCTCCTTCTGTGGATTCATACATCCACTTATTCCTGGCTTCTCCCAGACAAAAGATTGCGCAGCAGGAGAAGCACACCAGCTCCGATCAACAACACGGGCCAGCCAATGTAGCCGAAGCCGCTGATGCCGATAACCAGTTCAAAGAACACAGCCGCGACCACGAAGATGATACCCCCGACCCTGGTCAAGCCCAAACCACTCTTCACGACATGCTCCCGGCCCTTCAGAGAACCGTAAACCATCTGCCCGAGGCCAATGGAAGTAGGGGCAACCAGCGCCCACGCGTAGGCCCAGCTCTGCCAATGGTCTGTGGTGTTCTGATAGAGCAGGACGAGGCCAACCATGCTCACGATGCTGCCGGCAATTGCCAGTCCCTCGCCAGAGTCCCTCGCAGTCAAAGCGAAGACGAACAATAGCACTCCGGGTACTATGATGTAGAACGGCCACAGGAAGCGCCCCAGGCTGATGCCGAAGATCCGTCCCACCAGCAACAGGATGCCCACTACCACCAGGATAACGCCAGCCGCAAGATTGGTAGCGTTGCTCGGTGATCTCTCCTGGCTGTCGTCTACAACGTCCACACTCTCCAATTGCTCCGTCATGTTCTTCTCTTCCTTCCGATTTGATTAGCTTCTGACTTCTTACACTTATTCTACGCAATTGGAGGCCTGAGTGTTTCGCTTTTCGGGCGCAACCGCCCTGGAGTTTCCGTGAATCTCTGAGAGGTTGGGAACTCTTTGAGATGGCAATCGTCTACATTACGATGCAGAACCAAAGAAAATCTGGCACGCATCTTGCACCCGATAGACTGCCGAAGTCTTTACACAGGCGACACCGGACACACGTCCAGCGATACCTACCTCGTCTTGCCGGAGGAGCGCGTTGCGTTCCTGGGCGATCTGGGTTTTTTCCAGTGCCATCCCTTCCTGGCGACTGGTGATCCACAGAGGCTGATGGCCCTACTGGAGGAGATTGGGCGATCTGACTATTGACAAAGCCCCGCCTTGTGCTATAATCCTGCGAACTCGATGCCGGCGCCCAACACATGTCATTGCACTCGATACAGAACGTCCCTGGCCGGGGATAGCCGCTGTGGGTGCGAATGTACGCCACGGTGAGGCATCCCAGAAGGAAGAATCGCATGAATCGCCTGAAGAGGGGCGAGCGAGGAGTGCGCCACATGACGAACCGTGGTGTAACTTGGGGGACACGCGCGAGACGAGCCCTGCTCACCCCCATGGACCCCGCAACCGCTGACCAGACAGGCCAAAACATCAATTACCTATGTACCGAGGTCGTCTGGGCCGCTATGCTCAGCACTGCGGCAGCCTTCAATGCGACCTATGCCCTTCGGCTAGGTGCATCCAACAAGATGATCACCTGGCTTTCGTCGTTGCCTGCCCTCATCGCGATGCTGGTTCTGATCCCCGCCGCACGATTTCTAGAGAGTCGATCCAATCGGATTTCATGGATGTGGGCTAGCCTTTTTACTGCCCGGCTGGGCTATGGTCTGCTGGCCTTTCTGCCCTGGCTGATCTCTAGCCATAGAGCAGAAGCTGTGATCTGGCTCCTCATCGCAATACAGATCCCTGCAAATTTCTTCGCCGCCGGGTTCAATCCGCTATTGGCAGACGTCATTCCTGAGCGTGACCGGATATGGGTATTCGCCCGGCGAAATATCCTGGCGAGCGCAGTTGTGGTTGTGCTGACGTTCTTGGCCGGCCAATGGCTGGAATTATCAGGTCGCTTCAGATGGTTCACATTTCCGGTCAACTTCCAATTGCTATACATGCTTGGCTTTGTTGGGTCCATAGTTAGCTCGAGCATTCTACTAAAGATCAAGGTTCCACCCAGCGAGGTGCCCACCTCGGCACCATCAGGGGAATCCTCCAAGCCCCGGGCCGCTGGGATTCGGAACATGTTCCGGGTCAACCGTGACTTCGCTGTCATCATTTTCAACACGCTCATCTTCAATGCGGGAGCCTGGCTAGTGGGGCCCTTGTACATCATTTTCTTCATCCGAGAGCTAGGAGCATCAGATGCCTGGGTTGGTTTGAATACCACTGTGGCCAACGCGGCTGTCATTGTCGGCCACATGCTCTGGCGGCGCTGGATTCGCGCGCTTGGAAACAGGCGCGCTCTGACTATTGCTGCCCCGCTGGGAGCCTGCTACGCTTTTCTGGTGAGCCTCTTCCCAAACCTTACAGCTATTCTGGCATGGGGCGCGTGTGTCAATCTGATCGACCCTGGCATAAACCTCAGTCACTTCAACATCTTGCTTAAGCTTGCCCCCGATGACCACCGTACGAGTTACCTTGCCATGTTCTCTACGGTCATGAACGTTGGTGCCTTCATTCTTCCCATGCTGGGGCTTGCGCTAGCCAACATCCTGGGCATCCGCACTGTTCTACTGATCGGGGGCGGGATCCGACTGGTGGGAGCTATCTTGTTCTACGTCCATCCAGCCCGGGTGCAGGAGACCGAGATCCGATAGTTCGTCCATACTGCCTAAGTCGATCCGTGCGAATCTGCGTCCAGTTAATGGGTTGCTCGCCTACGGAGCAAGGGCGACGTTGGAAGTCGCCAACCGAAAACCGATGTGACGGTAGTGGTAGCGGGGGGTGCCTGCGCTGCGGTAGGCACAGCGGACGACCTGCAGGTCGTAATCATACGAGCCGCCACGCAGCTTCGTGGCATGAAGAAACCCGGTATCCTGGGGATACCGGGTTTCTCAGCTTCGCGCGAGATCAGTCGTATCCGGTCGGAGATCACCCGCCGGGCGGCTCCTTGCCCCTCATGATCACCGGCAGGAATACGCAATGGGTGGTCACGCCGCCAAAGAGTACCTCCGACACCTCTCCTTCGCGTACTTCGACGGTGAAGCTGTTGGACGTGGTTGACGTGTAGCCCGGCGGGTCGGTCTCAAGGACGGTGTATTCGCCGACGGTGAGCTCGAACGAGCATAGGCCTGTGGCGTCCGTGGTGCAGGTCGAGCGGGGATCCCCCGCGTCATCACAGGAACCGAAACACGGAGCCAACCGGCTGCCGCTGCCTGCCGCCTGCGTTCTGCACGTGCCAACACGTCGGTCATCACAACCTGCTTCCGAAAGTCTGAGTATTGGTTACTCGCGGTGAGTGGGCTAGCATGTACATCTCGGCGTTCTACTCATGCGAAGCATGAACCACAGAGCAAACCAGGTGTGAATCACAGAATACACGCGCTAGTCCTGCAGGTCAATCGCGAAGCTCGCCAGGTCTGTATGCTCTGTGACTGGTTGTCGTGCGTTCGATACCACTGTAGTGAAATGGTAAGCAGAGTTCAAAAGATGTCTGTGCCTATCGTTCTTCACTTATCCCCATCTCTGTGTGCGTACTGCAGTAGGGCCTCTCGAGCTTGTGCCAGATTGGGCAAGTGGTTCGTCAGCTCGATGGGGAGCCCCAGATCATCGGCCAAAGTCTGGACCAGGTGAAGAAGTAGCGGGGAACCGACTAAGAGTCTCGATGGTACGGCCTTCATCGTTTCAATCTGCTGCAGCACACTGGCCGGAACCAGGTTCCACGTCTGCTGCGGGGTCTCTTCTGCCTCGAATAACTTGTAAGCAAGAATCAAGCCACTCGCCCGATCCACGGATAGCAGCATGTACGGCATGTAGGGGCGGGTGCCTTTCCCCTGAATACACACAGGTGATACAAAGAGATCCATCTCTACAACTCGCTGGTCCCGTGGCAGCAGCTTCACAGCTTCAAGTTCCGCCACGCTGACGGAGTTGGGAATCGGATCAGGCTCTACCGGTGGCACCGTTACGATCTGGTCTTCCCACACGAGGTCTCCCTTTTCCTTTCGGGGTACTCGCACGAGGTAGGTATCCCCATCTCCAGGTGTCAGTAATTCGGGGTCTTGCTTGAATCGAAGAGCCACATCAACGGCTTGCTCCAGCGCGCGGGTCAGGAAGCGGGCTTCCTGCGCTTCAAGATCCCAAGGGAGGAAGCCTGGGCGATAGCTGCGAAACAGAGGCCAAACCTGATGCCCACGGAACTTGAGACTCAGTTTCTTGATCACTTTGATGTCTCTCTTCGTCAGCTCGTCCCGATCTTCGAAAGAGGCCTGTAGATGATTAGGCAGAGTGGATAGCTCCAGGGAAGGTTCCGCAGTCCCCTCCTCTAATTCCCAGAACGCTTGCAGCCCTTTGACTCCCAGGTACAACGCCAGCGCCAGGTGCTCTCCCAGCAGCCCCATGATGCTCACGAAGCCCAACTCCTCTGTCTCGGGGTTCTGGATCCCGAAGACGTCGGTTTCCTCCATCCACTCCCAGGGCGCGAGGTCCTTGAAGACAATTGAGGCCTGGTAAAGACGTTTCCACTCATCGAACGTAGGTGCTGATTCGGACATAATGGTCCTCCAAGTCAATGATCGATAGATTGCGTAATTCGCTACCTCTGCACGGCATTGGGTCGTCGTGCTGAACCCAGTCTAGGGTTTCCGCGTGCGTTCGGCTCGACGCATGAAGACACGGGCTCTGACGCAGATGTCGTGATAGCATTCCAGTTTGCCAGTAGTAAGGTTCGCTTCCAGCGAGACATAGCACGCACGATAGCCGGCTGGCCGCTCTCCTCACGGGACGAAGAAGGGGTTGGATGGTGGACACCTCCCAGTCCACAAGATTGGCCAGTCTTATCCTGGCGCACCTGAGTTCGCAGACGACGCTGTGGAGCGGTGAATCAGAGCAGTAATTCACTGCTCGGCGAACGCCCTCCCTTGCAGCGAGGCAGCGCAAGCACGACGGCCAGCTTGGCGCTCTCATCGTGGGCCAAGCAAGCGAATGCGCCGAGTGGCATTGACGCATCGGGCGAGAGATGATGATCACTACAGATGATTGTATAATCGATCGTTCGTGCTGTCAAGGCCAAAGCATCGCCGGCGTTGATCCAGCACGTGCGCCTGACCGCGACCGGGCCATCACATCTCAGTCCAAATCAGTGTTTCGACGGGGCTGTTCACCAGTAGTTGGCCTTGCGTTTACGTCGCGTGAAGCGCAGCCCTGACCAGGTCTCGTCGATGGCGCAGACCTTGAAGTCCACCAGGCCCGCCGCCAGGCCAACCTCGCGGACGGCGGCTTGCGACAGATCGGAGGCCACCCCGGAGGACTTCTTGGGCCAGATGATCCAAAGGCCGCCCTTGCCAGCAAAGGCGCCCATCGCCTCGACGCGGCTCTCTAGCTCGCTCCGCGTTCTGGTGAACCACAGGATCACGTCGGGCTGGCCGTGGGCTCCCCACTGCACGACCACACCCTCCGGCAGCTCGTCGAGAGTCTCTTCGAACCCCTCGGGCGCGCCGACCAGGGCGACAGCAGAGTCAACTTTGATGCCCAGCTTCTTGGGCAACGGCGTGCCCTCATAGGCGACGAAGACCGAATCCGGAACCACGGGGCCGCTCGGAGGATGGGCGATGGCCTGCTCCAACAAGGTGAGGATCTCGTCCCAGGTGGTGTATGCCGCGTCTGGCAGAAGCTCCTTGATGCGCGCTACCTTCGCCGGGTCGCCACCAACGAAGACCAGCGGCACGTAGCGCGTGGATTTAGCCGTCCGAATACCCAGCGCCAGGTCTCGTCCCTGGGAAGGTGCTCGGCTCAGGTCGATGACACAGACGCAGGGAGGATTCTCCCTCAACGCCCGCAGTCCGGGCGGCGCTCAGCGCTTCGCATTCGACCTCGTAGCCCGCAGACCGCAGCCGCTGGGCCCGATCTTCGGCCTCAGACGCTTTCCAATGGATCAGGCGAACGCGGTGCATGGCGACCTCCTCGGTTCACACTGTCAGCCGTGTCGTCCATCTCGACTACTTCGCTTAGTCAGAGGCAGCCCTGTTGAAATGCCGGGACAGGTAGCCCCACTCATCATCGTCCATCTCCCACTCGCAATAGATCGCCACACCCTGGTAGTTAGAGGGCAGCTCGTCGTATCTGCTCAGTCCCGCGTGAATCCCGAGGAGCGCGCCACGGAGGTTCTCGACTCTGGGGAAGTGGTAGCCAACGCCCTCGTCATCGTACACGGGCACTCCCAGAAGCACCTGGGTGTTCGCCGGCCAGTCCAGCACCTTCCGTGTCCAGCTTGCCATCAAGCTCTGGTACAACTTGGGAAGCCTGATGCCAGTATCGTACATCATCACGGCGACTTGATCAACCCGCTGCGAAACGGCGGCGAAGTACTCCTCATCCCAGTGAACGTTTGGATACCAGTGCCAGATAGTGGGGGGCGGAAACGCCGCCACAGACAGGAGCTTGTCGGGCGGCAACGCTGCGTTGATCTCCTCGAGCAGTCTCAGAAAATCCTCGTTCCCCGAGGGCATGGGTTCGATATTCAAGTGAACCCCGGCAAACCCCGGATGCCGTACGAGGAGGCCGACTATCGATCGGGCAAAGGCTTCCCGCCAATGTGCCGACTCGAGAGAAACGTGGTCATTCAG
>JAKLPW010000464.1 GCA_022013675.1 Anaerolineae bacterium
CCCTGTCAAGCGCTTCCCTCTGCCAGCGGTCCAGGCCGTCCCGTTTTTCCCATACATTCTTGTAGCGGTACTCGCATTTCCGCCACCCCTCATCAGGCGCTGGAACCAGTCGCGCGATGGTGTCTTTCGCCTCAACGTGTTCCTCGCTGGCTTCTTCACGCTCGCGTATGCGCCACCACTCACGCAGGCGCAACTCTTGGCCCACTCGCCTGGTTGCGTAGAATGCTAGTGGGTCACTTGTCACGTCTATAGCTATTCTGGGCGAATCGTGTATAATGGCGGGTACAGCATCGACTATCTTGTTCTGAAGGAGTCCTGTGATGACCCGTCGACAGAAAGACCCGTTGCGTCCGCTCACTGATGAGGAGCGAACATTGTTGATAAGGATCAGTCGTGCACAGAGTGAACCTGCCAATCACGTGGCTCGCGCCAAGGAGTTGTTGGCCGTTGCGGATGGTGCGAGCTACACGGAGGCCGTTCGGGCGGCTGGTCGCCGCTCGAACGATGCTGTGTCGCAGTTGGTATCTCGTTTCAACCGCGAAGGGCTGGCGGCGATCGAACCACGGCACGGTGGTGGTCCCGAGACGATCTATGGGGAGAAGGAACGGAAGCGTATCCTGGCTGAATTCGAGCGCCAGCCCGACCGGGAGAAAGACGGGACCGCCACATGGTCGTTGAGCACGCTGCAGGGCGCGTTGCGTGAGGCGCCCGATGGGTTTCCGAGCATCAGCACTTACACGATTGGGCTTGCCTTGCACGAAGCAGGATGGACCTGGCAGAAGGACCGTACCTGGTGCAAGACAGGCACGGTCACCCGCAAGCGGAATGGAGTAGCCGTCGAGATGACCGATCCAGAGGCAGAGGAAAAAAAACTTTGATCGAGCAGGCTTACAAGATCGGAGAGTCGCTGGGCTTGAGCGTTTGGACGCAGGACGAAGCTGGGCCATTCCAGACCATCCCCTACGAGGGGTATAGCTGGCAACCGGAGGGAAAGCCCAAACAACAGCCCCATGAATATGTCCGTAACGGCACTGCCAAATTGCTGACACTGTTTCATCCCTCCGATGGACAAGTGCGGGTTAAAGGTGTTACCAGTTGCTCGAACGCCGTCTTACATCCGTGGTTACAGCAGGAATTGAGCGTCATTCTGGCCTGCTTACCCTCACCGCCTGACAACCTGGACCCAGAGACCAACCGGGCGTTGTGGGAGATCTGGTGCGCTGGACTTGACAATCCTCCACCGTTGCCGGATGATCTACCGCCGCTGCGTATGCTGTTGATCTGGGACAATCTCGCAGGCCACAAGACATCAAGCATGGTAGACTGGCTGATCCAGCACGGTATCATTCCGTTATACACGCCTCTGGGCGGTTCCTGGCTAAACATGACCGAGTCAACACAGCGTATCCTGAAACGGCGGGCGCTAGCAGGACAGCATCCGACCAAGCCGGAAGAAATCATCGCCTGGCTGGAAGCGGTCGCCCGCGCCTGGAACCGGGATCCCACCCCATTCGAATGGGGTGGGAAACGAGCAGCGCGTCGGGCGCGGAGCCGAAAGCGACGACACGCGCTGGGGGGATCAGGCGCTTGCACTCGCCGCCCGATACAACGCTCTCGGCGTACCATAGTCGAACAATGGAGATCCTCATGTCAAGTGACCCACTAGTACCGCTGGCCGGTATTCTGTTCGGTCCCGTAGCTGGCGCCATCTGCGCCGCCATCGGCGCGTTTATTGGTCAACTCATCGCGCCTCACACCGTTGTCTTCGGCC
>JAKLPW010000465.1 GCA_022013675.1 Anaerolineae bacterium
ACCGGTACTACACCTGGCTTACGGCGGAATACCTCATTGACGATCTGGCAGAGATTGTCAAGAGCTCGGCCTTCGCCCAGGCAGTTCGAGAAGAGGCTCTGGAGACTGGAAGCTGGGATGACCCAGAGGTGAGCATACCCACGGGGGCAATCCAAGGAGCAACCAGCAGCGGGAAACTGCACCGCATCCTCACCGTCAGCATCGTGTGGTCCGATGCCTCTCAATTGGCCGGTATCGCCAATGCCACGGTGACGGTACTTCGCGAGCAGGCGGCTTCTTTCTTCTCCTTGTCCGACAGCGACCGTATAGAGATTCACATCATAGATCCTCCGACCGTAAGCCTGATCGGCCCAGGCCTGACACAACGCCTGCAAATCCCCATCCGCATCTTCCTGGCTCTCTTGGCAGGAGTAGCCCTCACTTTCCTGCTGGACTATCTGGATGACACCGTGCGCGGCAAGGAAGAAGTCGAAGCTCTGGGCATCCTTGTTCTAGGAGAGATTCCAGCTCCACGCAGGTTCACGCGCTTCTCACAACGCTCCCACAAGCCATAGGGGGCTGGTTTTGGCTCTATGCTGCATGAACGCCCCTAATAGCATTTAGCCCTAAACATCACAGGGATGGGTATGATCATAGCCCCAGCAAACCCTGCCCCTAAGCGGCTCATAACCATACCTTGGAACGGAATTCATTTTCTTTGCTCAAACAGACAAGGTATGGTACAATAGGCACACTTCTAACCCAGCATCGGGAGGATAGAGTGCAACTTAGAGAGTACCTAGACGTGTTGTGGAAGAGAGGGTGGATTATCATCCTCGTGGCAGTAATCACCGCTGCTGGGGCCTTCGTCTTCAGCAAGGTGCAGACCCCAGTATATCGCGCCAGCATCAGACTCAACGTGATCCCTGCCCGCCTGGACTGGGGCTTACAGCAAGTCATCAAGTCCATGATGCGTAACTACAGCGGGCAAATACAATCCCGGAAGAACCTCTTGGAGGTCATCAACCGAACACAATTGGACGTCACTCCTGAGCAACTAGCGGCAAACATACGGGTCAGCCCCGTGGAAGCCGATCTTCTTATCCAGATCGATACCGATGACTATGATCCCATCCTTGCTCAGCAAATCGCCCAGACCGCCGCAGAGGTCTTCGTCGAGAATATCAATGTGTACATGCTGGAACAAGACAAGCGGGACAGAGTGGAAATATCCATCCGCGACGATGCCCAAATGGGAGTACTGCACCACCCCAAATGGAAGATCAACACCGCCGCCGGAATTGTTTTCGGGGCACTCATCGGAGCAATCGTCGTTTTCGTCCTGGAGTGGCTGGAATCGGATACTATACGCACCAGTGAAGATATCGAGCGCCACATCGGGGTCGCCGTCATGGGCATAATCCCATCGATTGACACAACACGCGGAGCCCGTCGCAAGCGCCGCAAAGTACCCCAACAGAGCTTACGGTAAGTCGATAGGACTTAGAGGAGTAGCGCATGAGCAACAGTAAGCCAGCAGCCGGCCTGTCTGAGGCCCTGGTCACGATCTCGACCCCTCGCTCTCCCATCAGCGAGGCATACAGGACCCTGCGGACAAACCTGGAGTTCGCCAGCCTGGATACCGCGGTCCGTACTATGGTTGTCACCTCGCCGGGACCGGAAGAAGGCAAATCCACAACTCTGGCAAACCTCGCCGTCACGATGGCTCAGGCAGAGAAGCGCGTCATCCTGGTAGACTGCGACCTTCGACGGCCGTGCCTGCACAAGCTTTTCGGGGTTAGCAACGACCCGGGTCTTACTACCATGATCGTCGATGAGGCAACCATGAGCGATCCTCCCTTGCAAGAAACAGGGATTCCCGGCCTGCGCCTGCTTCCGAGCGGCCCGCTTCCACCACGTCCATCAGATCTTCTCTGGTCACGCCGTATGGAGAAAGTCATTGCTTCATTGGTTGAGCGCAGCGATATCGTTCTGTTCGACGCTCCTCCCATCATCGCGGTAACGGACGCGGCCGTACTGGCCACCAAGGTGGATGGAGTGCTGCTGGTCGTCAGTGCGGGCAATACCAGGAGAGAGCACGCTAGCATGGCGATCTCCATGCTAGAGAAGGTCAACGCCAAGATAATTGGGGCCGTTCTCAACAACGTAGATTTGGACACTGGCCTTAACCGTTACTACTCGACCGAAGGAAGCGAATGGTAAAGCGTAGGGCAGCAGAGGAGCGATCTTCCCTCAGTGCCCT
>JAKLPW010000466.1 GCA_022013675.1 Anaerolineae bacterium
TTTCACCCGTGTGGCCTTATCAGTAACCGCGACGAAGTGCCACGGCTGCCGATTACGCGCCGATGGGGCCTGGCGTCCGGCCTCCAGGATAGCCGTCAAGTCCTTCTCGGGAATCGGATCGCTGCGATAGCGGCGGATGCTGCGCCTTGAAAGAATGGCCTCAATGGTGTCCATGCTCTCTCCTACAGTGTCACAACCACGTCATCATCTGCCATAACGGAGCCATCAAGTGATTCGATAGCTGGCACACCCCCACAAGTGCACAAGAGACTCGCACGTGGCGATGAGCCTGCCACTTGAGGAACACTCCTCCCGATTTCACCGACCCATTCTATCACAACCAGAGACGCAACACAAGGGCAGAGTGTGGACCAGCAATTCTAGATGTGGCGCGTTATCGTCTACTTTGCCCGATGCCATCCCTAAAAAGTGCCGTTTCCAGGTCGCGTGTGGGAGCCTAGTACGAAATACGGGCCGTTCTGTGAGCCTCTTCCCTGACAAGTTGTCATATTGAGAACTGATGAGTGTGGACGCGAGGCAAGGACCTTCTCGCTATGAGGCCGATCAGTAGGAGTCGAATAGCTGAAACAAAACGGCGCTGTCAGGGTCTGGCGGTCTGTCCCTAAGGGCGCCTCGTTAATCCATCCACGAGATTGCGGTGTTTGCACGAGTTCCGGGGCCGTGCATTGGAGACTAGACGGATACACTTCGTCCCCGAGGCACGCTGGAGGCAGAGAAACACGAAGAGGAGTCGGTCTGTCTTGCTCGATTCGGCCTGGTCATGCCTGAGAAGCCCCTGTTGATCAGAAGGTGGACGGGGTATCCTTCAACACGAATGGCAGGAAGAGTCTCGGGTGCTCACGCGGTGCCTGAGTAGGCGGGCAGGTCTGCGTGGGAGTTATGTTCGGCGTCGTCGTTCGAGTGGGCGTAGGAGCAGTCGTTGGTGTGGCAGTTGGTGTCCCGGTCGACACTGGTGTAGGCGTGGGTGTCGACACCTCTTGCCAATGTGTGCCTATGCTCTGGAAGAACGGCCCCAAGTCAGTACCTGCCACTTCGCTCATCATCGCGATGAAGTCTCCCATCGTCACTGGATTGGATGCTTGTCCGCTCTGTACCCACTGACGGTGTAGCGGCATTAACCGAGAGAAGAAGTCTGCACCGTAGTTCCCCTCGAGTGTCTCGAAGACCCACATGGCTTTGCCCATGTATGCCTGTAGGTCGCCGAGAGGGATTCCTGTTGCATCTGCATTGAGATCTAGTTCGGTTCCCGTTGGGTCTAGTCGGCGGAATTGCGCTTCGAAAACAGCGCGATGAGCAGCCGCTTCAGAGTGGCATCCCATCTGATCTTGGACACGGATTGCCATCAGTGAAGCCCAGCCTTCTTCCAAGGCTGCACCGGGGAAACCGCCAGGCTCGTTCCAGGAGTGTGCCATTTCGTGGGTGAGGACACCAATCACACTGTGGTCAACTGTCAGAATTCCCACACCGATTTCCTGCCCTCCCGAATAGCCGCCTCCGCCAGTCGCCAGACATAGGATTCTGAGATCGTACACGGGTTCGACCGCGGTCATGCTCTTCAAGTTGTTGTAGATGGTCGGGAAGTTGTCCTGCACAAACTGGAAGCGATCCCCGAGCGAGGCTGCATATCGCACAGTCACATGGGGCATAATCTGCATGAGTTCCGGTTCAACCCGCTGCTCTGGAGTTGTGCCCGGATATCGGGTTTGCTGACCATCGGTCAGCCACGAAACGACATTCAGGATGAATGTCAGGTTGATAGGTGGATTAGCTAGAATACAATCCTCAGCACTGAGGAATATGCGGCCACTCCCGAATTGCCGGACAGCCATGAGGGGCTGCCCAGTGCTGTCGGTGACCAGGGGAACCCAGTTGGCATCCAGCGCCAGGATTCCCCCTACACAACCCTTGGTCTCCAAAGTGGTGACTTCGGCCGTGGTCTCGTGCGGACGTATCGAATACGGCTGAACAGCGTAGGCATTGGTGATAAACTGAGCACCGAAAACGGTGGCCAAGTCATTCAATGGATAGCTAGATGCAAATGGAAAGCCGCCATAGTAGGTATCCCAAACCCATCCCTTGCCAATTAGGAGGAGGCCGCCACCAGCTGACACGAAATCCCTGATCGCGTTTCGTAGCTCAACAGGAAAGGCTACACCGGTTCCATATTGGCCTATTACCAGTGCATCGTACGCATTCAAGGAAGCCCGTTCCAAAGTAGCCATGAAACGGGTATAGTCGTAGCCAGCTGGACCAAGGTAGCGCCAGGACAAGTCCCAGTCAAAAGCAAACGTATACTCATGGCTGAGATCTATCAGCACATTGGGCGTCTCGTTTGCTAGGGGTAGCTGCCCCAGGCTAGGAGAGCTGCTGCCGATGGCGAGTCCGAACGCCAGTGCCAAAACAACATAGAGACGCGTGCTTGCTGTTCTCTTCATCATTATGCCTCTCCGCGACTCACCCCACCGTGACACGGCGGACAAACCTCGCCTACAATGGGATAAACGACCTGCAAAGTTCGTTTGCTTCCGACTGGAAGCGACGCGGGCGGGCCTAGGGCGAGCAAGATACCACGGCGCGGATCATATAATCCTCGCCGGACACCACCTGAGGAGGATTGGCCGGGTCGAGGTTGCCAAGGTAACTCTGGTTGTGATGAGGGCCTGTCTTATCGATGCCCAACCATGGGCCTTGTGGTGAGTCGTCAATCCATTGCCAGGCGACATAGAACTCACCGTCTGTGCTCACATTGGCTTGAGAGACATCGACCTCAAACCAGCCAGGTGACGGCGTTACGGTCCTGGTGTAGAGAGGCAGCCAGTTGCGATCAAGCACATGTACGCTGACTGGCTTCATCTGCCCTGATACACGAAAACGTAGTGCCTCGACGCGTGCCCCGATAGGAGCGATGAAACGAACAGCGCCCACCCCGCCGCGCCACGTCACGAAGCCTGTCTCATCGCTGCCGTCATCATAGTAGTTCTCCATCGAGGCAATTCCCTGCGGGCAGCGCTTGGCTAGCCAGTCGAAGACATTCAGCCCAAACTGCAGGTTGTCATGATCGAAAAGATTGGGGGTACCGTCAGCATCGTAGTCGGTCGTGCCGAGATAGCCCTCATGACCTAGAGCCAAGACTCGCCCTCTCCCGTAGAGGGAGACCACAGCCACGGGAGGGTACATCCCTTCCGAGTAGCGCCCAAGATTGGAATAGCTCTCCACGCCTCCGGTCAATAGGGGGAAGGCAATGGGCAGCGTGGTGGTGATTGGTGCTGCGTAGATTGGACCTCCAAGGCTGCCGAGTCCGTCCAGGACTTGGTGACCAATATCAGGGCGGAATACGGGCGTGCAGAAGTTACCTTCGTGAGGGTTGGCTGGGTCGCAGATGGCGTCGTCCAAGAAGCGAATACCGTAGCGGGCTCCCACCACGTTGGGCGGGTAGTTGTCTAGCGTGCGTCCTTCGCCCGGGTTCACCCAGGACCACCCCAGGCCCGTTAGGAACAGCCCGCCTCCCGATTGTACAAACTCCTCAATGTCATCTAGCTCCGACTGAGTGAAATTGCCCCAGGGTGTCCCAATCACATAGACATCGTACTCACTCAGCCTCTGGGCAGTGACAGGGGCAGTGGTGAGGCGCTCCACGACGTAGCCTCTCGCTCTCAATCGGTCCGCCAATTCTCGATAGTTATCCTCGATTGACACAAACCCGCTGTGCGCTTCATCAAAGAGAACTCTGCTAGGCACCGGCTCGAAGATGTGAAGACGATTGGTGGCAACGACGTACACATAGCCATCAGGAGCAACCCTAATCCCGCCCATTTGCTCGAATTGGCCCGAATTCGTGCCCGGCTCGCCGAACTCTGCCAAGAAGTTGCCCGAAGGATCGAAAACTTGCACACGATTGTTGACTCTGTCCGTAACGAAGATATTCCCGTTTCCATCGGCGGCAACTCCGGGGGGCTCGCCAAACTTTCCATCCCCCGTGCCGCTACTACCGAAACTCAGGTCCAAGCTGCCGTCGGGCGCGAAACGGAACACTTCAGGACCAAA
>JAKLPW010000467.1 GCA_022013675.1 Anaerolineae bacterium
TAGATACCCCGAGGCCCATACATGTCGGGGCTCTCGTCGCCGCCACCGAAGACGTCGTCCACGTCACCGGTTGCTGCCCTCGTCAGGAAGGCGGCCTCGTCCTGTGAAGCATCCTGCGGCTGCCCAATCTCGACCGTGACGTTAGGGTACTTCTTCATGAAGGCTTCGATGGCGGCCTCCGTGTACCAGCCAGATGGCTGAGCCACGACGATGGTGACTTTCTTGTTAGGGTCAAACTCTGGAAGTCCCACTGGAACTGGCGTGACCTCGACCACCTTTTCCTCCGTGACGATCACGGTCTCCTTGACTACCTCTTTCTCCGTGACGACCACGGTCTCCTTGACGACCTCCTTCTCCGTGACGATCACGGTCTCCTTGACGACCTGCGGCGCGCAGGCGGCCAGTAGAAGGACTACCACAATCAGCAAACTAACACTTCTGAACCGCTTCGAGTACATCTTGTAACCTCCTTGACTTTGTGCAAATGGTTGAGTAGACTACTGCCTGTGCGGAGATCACCCCGCACGGGTTTGGTGTACAGGTCATCCTTCTATCCCAAGTGACGAATGGTGACCTGTACCCATCTCTCCTCGTACTGTTTTGAGCTTCCTCATCACCTCCTTTGTGATACTACCAGGCCGAGTGCTTGGCCGATCCCGCTGCTATGAGGCAAATGCCTGCTGATACCTGCGGGACAGCCGGCCGTCGAAAAGCTCCGAGCCGCGCTCGGCATCCAACGGGAACATCACTGGTCTGCGGTCACGCTGCGAGCGATAGATGGCAGTGAATATCTCGACGTGCCTGCGTCCCTCACGTCCGTTCACCGCTGGTTCCCGGCCCTCGATAATTGCTCTCAGGAAATCCTGAATCTGCAGTTCATGATAGTGGAATATCACGTCTAAGGTTTGCGCGCGAGCCCTGTCTTCGGTCTTCCATTGGGCCAGGAGATGTTCTTCACCGGGCACACTCCAGACGTCATTGATGGGAGGTTCAACCTCCTCCGTGACCCCGGCAATGAAAGACGAGCCGCCGTCAGTTTGCACTCCGACAGAAGCCCCGTTCTGGCCATGGATGTGGATCTTAGCGCCAAACCCGGGCTTTTGGGAATTGCTCACCTGGATGGTTCCCAGTGCCCCGCTCTGGAAGCGCAAGACCGCGATGGCTGTGTCTTCAACTTCGATGTATGGGTGGTTCAGGTTGTCCCAGTAGCCGAACAGCTCTTGGATCGGCCCCATGAACCATTGGAGCAGGTCCAGTTGATGGGGGGTCTGGTTGACGAGAACCCCGCCCCCCTCTGTCTCCCACTTACCGCGCCAGGCATCCAGACGGTAATATGCCTCGTCGCGCCAGCCCATCACGATCAGATTGGCCATGACCGGCTTGCCGATGCGTTCTTCCTCAATTGCGCATTTCACTCTCTGGACGGGCTCGTAGAAACGACGTTGGCTCACGACCCCTAGTTTCACCCGGGCCTCCTGGGCCGCGGCGATCGCTAGATCGCAGTCCCTGAGGCTGGCGGCCATGGGTTTCTCAATGAGCATGTGAACTCGAGCCTGGGCGGCTGCAACAGCCAGTTTGGCGTGAGTGGGGTGGGGCGTGCAGATCGAAACCATCTGGACATCTGGGGCGTGCAGCATTTCCATTACATTCGAGTAGGCTCTCACTCCGTAGTGCTGGGCGAACTCCTGGCTGCGCGCAGGATCCGCGTCGCAGACTGCTACGAAGTGGGACTCTGGGAGTCCAGACAGAGCCTGGGCATGGACGGCGGCTATCTTGCCACAACCAATCAACGCGGTGCCAACTCTTTGCACGTAGTCCCTCATATGAATCCAATGAATGTAGAAATGAACGCTTGCGTTACGACTCCGCAGCCTCCTGGTGGGCGGCCTCCATGAGACTCCAGGCCTGGCGCAGGTGCTCCCGCATGGCCTGGCGAGCACCCTCCGGGTCCCGTGCCTTGATCATACTCAGGATTCGGCGGTGGTAAGTCAAAGCACCCTCGACGGAGCTATGCGCGTCGTGGCGATAGGCGGTCAGGCGAAACTCCAAGAGGAGGTCGGTGATGGGCGTGAGAAGCACACTATAGAGATCATTGTGGGTCGCGGCGGCCAGTGCAGCGTGGAAGCCCAAGTCGTAGCGGGTGAAGTGATCGGCGACTTTCGGGTGGGCGGCCATCCCTTCGATGGCCGCTTCCAGGGCGGCGATGTCTTCGTCTGTGGCGCGTTTGGCTGCCAGGCCGGCGATGTCAACCTCGAGCGTTCCTCGAATCTCGTGGAGATCGTCGTAGCGATCAGAGACATGTCTCAGCTTGAGAAGAAGTCCGATGGGCGCCGAGGCA
>JAKLPW010000468.1 GCA_022013675.1 Anaerolineae bacterium
ATCCTCATTGACGAATTGGCGGACCTGATGATGAGTTCTCCCGAAGAGGTGGAGCGTTCGATCTGCCGCATCGCGCAGTTGGCCCGCGCCACCGGCATACACCTGGTGATTGCTACTCAGCGCCCCTCGGTGGACGTGGTAACAGGCCTGATCAAGGCGAACTTCCCGTCACGGATCAGTTTTGCGGTTACTTCTCAGGTCGATGCGCGGGTGGTGTTGGACGGGCCTGGTGCCGAGAAACTCCTGGGGCGAGGAGATGGTCTCTACATGGCGTCCGATTCGTCCAAGCTGGTGCGTTTGCAGGGATGTTTCGTCTCGGACGAAGAACTACAGCGTCTGGTACACCATTGGAAGATACAGACTGTAAAGGCCAGTCCTGCTCCGGTGGGACCAGCGGTGCAGCAGCCCCTTTGGGAGGACATGATCGCGCAGGTGGAGAAAGAGGAGCGCACGCGCCGTGACCCTCTGTTCGAGGATGCCGTAGATCTCGTGCGTAAACAGGGGCGGGCTTCCATTTCGCTCTTGCAGCGACGGCTCGGTATCGGCTACTCCAGAGCCGCACGTCTCATTGACCGCATGGAGGACGATGGGATAGTTGGTTCCTACGAAGGGGCGGGCACCCTACGGGACGTCTTGTTGCCCAAAGAGGATGCCGGGGACGGATGACTGAGAGACCAGGTTTTTCTTGCTGTAGAAGAGCCCATTAACTCCGCACCAGGACCAGATGACGACGTTTCTGTCGCCACCACGATCATTCAAGTAGGTTCGAGTTCTGCTCGCCCAGCTCGTATCCCCGTTGTGACCAAGGTCACCGTCGGGCCTCATTTGTTGCAGGTTGGCTCCTAGAGTATAATTCAGGTGATGGGGAGTATTGCAGGAGAAGCAGGGAAGTACAGCTTCATGCTATATCTTGACATAATAGCATGTGAGTAAAGAATCCTTTGAGAGAAGCCCCAGGAGCGATCTCAAATAACAGCCATGCCGATATGGAGAGAAAAAAGGGGCGTATGAGGATCTTACAACATGGGGCACGTGATCTTGGGATCTGTCTGACGCCGGAGCATCTCGCTGCTTTCCAGATCTACTACGAGGAACTTGTAATCTGGAATGAGCGATTCAACCTAACCGCTGTGACTGAATACGAAGCAGTGCAGAGCAAGCACTTCCTGGACTCCCTGACTTGCCTCTTGGCCCTCCCGGGCAGACCGGCGAATTCTAACATTCCCGACACCGTGCCGCTCTCTTCCCGCATGGAGCGGCCCTGGCGTTGCATGGATGTCGGCACGGGGGCAGGGTTTCCGGGTTTGCCGGCGAAGATCCTGCGACCCAATCTGCATCTGACGCTTCTTGAGGCCACAGGCAAGAAGACCGTCTTTCTGAATCACCTGGTTGGGAAGCTTGGCCTGGAGGGCGTCGAGATCATCCATGGGCGGGCTGAGGAATGGGGTCAGAGACGTGGTTATCGCGAGAGCTATGATCTTGTTGTAGCCCGGGCAGTAGCAGAGTTGTCCGTCCTTGTGGAGTACTGTTTACCGTTCTGCTGCCAGGGAGGATGCTTCATCGCGCAAAAGTCAGCGGCCGGGCTGGAGGCTGAACTGGCCGCAGCGCAAGAGGCCATTGAGGTTCTGGGAGGATGTGTCCGAGAGGTGAAATCATTGGACTTCCCAGGGCTGGTGCCAGGACGTTGTCTTGTGGCAATAGATAAGATCACTCCTACGCCAGAGAAGTACCCTCGGCGCCCGGGCATACCCACCAAGAGGCCTCTGCTGTAACAGCTAGGTTTCTGGTGGATTCTTCGATCGGATGCACCCTTCTTGTACTCTCCAGATGCTTGTGTGGCTGAGGAAATCTTTGGGAAAGAGATGCATGTCGGTCGTAGTGACGACTACCTGCTCCGCGTCACCCACCATTGTGAACAAGCAATTGCGTCTGAGAGCATCCAATTCTGAGAGGACATCATCCAGCAGTAGAATGGGGGTTTCGTTCGTCTCCTCGCGCATGAGATCCACTTCTGCAAACTTGAGGGCCAGGGCCACCGTTCGTTGCTGTCCCCTTGATCCATAAGTGCGCATGTCCACGCCGTCTACCATGAAGCAGATGTCATCGCGGTGGGGGCCATACTGGGTTGTACCCCGGGCGATTTCCTGAGCCCTATCCCGTTGGAGTTGATCCGCGAATCTCCCCTCGATGCGTTGCACCTCTTCTTGTGATACGGTTGGTTGCTGGTACAGGGGGGTGGAGAGTTCCTGGTTGAGCACTTCCTGGTCCTCGATTCCCACGCTGGGCTTGTAGCATAGCCGTAGATGCTCGTTGTTGCCGGTGAGTTCCGGGTGGGTGTGCTCCACACATTGATTCATGCGTTCCAAGAGCTGCCTGCGGCGGGCTATCAGGTAACTGCCCCACTCTACCAGCTTCTCATCCCAGAAGGCCAGTTGCTGCGGGTTTTCCCCTCGGTTGCGGAGAATGCGTAGCAGGGAATTCCGCTGCGTCAGGACTCGGTTGTACTTCTGGAGATGGCGGCAGTAGTATGCATCTATCTGGCAGATGGTGATGTCGAGATATCGTCTTCGGCGAGCCGGAGGCCCCGACACCAGATCTAAGTCTTCTGGTAGGAAGAGGACCACCTGCATCTGCCCCACCATGTCTATGGCCCGCTGCTTGACCCCGTTCACCTTGAAGGAGCGCCGCAGGATGGTAGGGGTGGACATCTCAGGGGATTCTGGTGCTTGCATCAGGGTGATCTCAATAGAGCGCGGGCCATCATCATATTCGACCTCTGCCACCAAGCGGGCGAAGGGAAGTTCCTCTCGATAGGCGAGCCAATTGATGAGTTGGCGGTCGCTATCGGCGTGGGGCGATCTGGTGATGGCCAGATAGTAGATCGCTTCCAGTAGATTAGTCTTGCCCTGGGCGTTTTCCCCCTGCAAGACGACAACGCGCGTCGGGAAATCCAGTTCCAGGCGCGCGTAGTTGCGGAAATTAGTTAGCGAAAGATGTCTGAGATACACTCTACACCATTATGCCCCCCGCTCTCTGGGGCATGCAAAGGCCGGATCGTGGCTTGAGATCCGCCCTTCGAGGGTTTAATCAACGACATGCATCGGCATGATGACGTGAACGAAGTCCTCCGCTCCCACAGGCTTGATGACCCCTGGACTTGAAGAGCCGGTTGTCTCCAGCGATACCTGAGCCGCATCAATGACACCCAGTACGTCAGCAAGATACTTGGCATTGAAGGCGATCTTAGTGGATTCCCCCTCCACCTCGGCATCGAGCTGGCTCACGTTGTCTCCTAGCTCGGCAGAGGTTCCTGAGATGGTCACTTGTCCGCCGCTTGATTCGTTGGGAGCTTCGATCAGCAGTTTCACAATGTTGGAGTCACGAGAGAAGAAGGATGCGATCTGTACGGCCTTGAGAAACTCGGCCGTATTGACCACGGTACGTGTATTGCTGGTCTTGGGGATGATGGCTTCATAGTCAGGGAAAGTACCCTCAACCAATTGCGAGACCACGTCAATGTCCGTCAGGTGGAAGAAGACCTGATTACGGTTGGGTGATATGGTCATCTGAATGGGCTCTTGTTCTTCGGCACTGATACGGGCGAGTTCCTGCAGAGCTCTCGCAGGGATGATAACCGTGATGGGTTGTGGCATTCCTTGGTCTAGGCTGGCCCGAGCTACGGATAGCCGGAAGCCATCGGCGGCCGCCATGGTCAGGCCGGAGTCGGCAAGGTTGGCCAGGACCCCTGTGAGCACCGGGCGGCTCTCATCGGCGGCGGCTGAGAAAGCTACCAACTCGATCATATGGCGCAGGGTTGCCACATCCAGGTTGATGGTATTGTCCTCCGATAGAGTGAGAATCAGGGGAAACTCCTGGGCGTCAATCCCCTTGATATTCGCTTCGTAGCGGGCGCAGCGGAGGCTCAGCGTCTGGGAGCGGACGTTGAGCGTCATGCTGATGGGTTCAGGCGGCAGAGAATTGACGAAGTCTGACAGCAGTCGAGCGGGAACGGTGGTCGTGCCCTCTTCTTCGACCTTGGCCCCGATCCAACAGTTGACGCCCATTTCCAGGTTAGTGGCAGAGAGTTTGAGGCGTGACTGATCGGTAGCCAGCAGGACGTTGGAGAGGACTGGGAGGGTACTTCGAGTAGCTACTGCCCGGCCGACTATGGACAGACCTTTCGCCAGGTTCTCTTGCAGGCACGAAACTTTCATTAGACCCAACCTCCTCTGTTATGGTATCGGTAATGCGAGTAAGTATACTACAGAATCCTCGCTATCTCAAGATCAGATAAGGAGCGCGCCTTGTGGCAGACGACCGACCGGCGCGCGGAGAGACTTCCCAAGGATAGCGGGCCATTGCGTTCTCAGCCTGTTACGCGTAGCGAGCGCGCAGCGATTAACAACGCTCCGCAGAGCATGCCTATGACGGGAACGGCCAGACCTAACCCCGTGACGGGCATGTTGTCAGGCTCTTCCTCTGCGGTGGGAACCTTCGTAGGAGCGGGCTCTCCGCTGGGTATCTCGCCTGTGAGCGACACTGTATCAATATTGACGAGGCCTTCCTGACGGGAGGTCGCGAACTTCTTCCAGGCTCGGATGAAGATGGTGAGCTTGCTGCTGGTAGGATAGACCGTGGCGTAGTAGTTCTTCCAGGCCCCGGGTTCCAGGCGCGGATACTCTGGCCAGGGCATTTCGGTCCAGTTGGTGACCGTCTGCCAGTCGGTACCGCCGTCGTAGTCGAAGCCAACCTCCACGCGGTACCCATACTCGGAATCAGATTCGGTGCCCTCGGTGCTGCGAATCATACCGTAGAGCATGAATTCGTACCTTGCTTCCGGCACGACGTCTACGACCTGATAGATGCCGGCGTAGCGATCCTTCTCGCTGCCGCCGTAGGCCAGAGTGCTGATCTCGATGAGTTGCGAATGCTCGCCCTCGTAGACCACTGGGTCCCAGTCATCGTCGTGGAAATTGCTGTCTGCCAAGCCACCATTTTGGAACGAACCCCAGTGAGTGGCTACTCCGTAGGGGAACTCCTCTTCGAAACCTCCGTTCTTGACCACATCACCACGCTCAGCCTGAACTACGAGCCCTGCGAATAGAAAAAAGACAAGGGAGATGACGATCAGTGTAATCCATCGGCGCTTCATGATTCAACCTCCTCTTCGGGGTGACCCCGCCAGCTACGAGGCAAAGGATGTAAGATACTCGAATTATAGCATAGTTTGGGCCAGATCGCAAGGACAAATTAGCGTCTTATGGCCTTGCGATCGGCCCCATGAAATCATAAATGCCGTCGTTTATGGCCCAGGCGCGCCCACATTCCTGGCAAACGAGGGCGGCTCGCTTTTCTTTCAGATCGGTACTATGGCAGCGAGGACATCGAAAGAGGGCCTGGGAGTCTACGATTGAGTCTTTTCCCTGGGGCACAGCCTCGACGAAGATACTGGGGCCGAGCTTCAGGGGGGCCAGAGGAACCTGAAGCCAACCATCCACGGTAGCCAGGGCTTGGGGCGAGAACGCCCTTTTCAGTACTGAGAGACGCAGATTGGACACCGACAGCTCTTTCCCTAGAGCAAATCCTGCCTGCTGCAACTGCCGCTTCATGTAAATAGGATGGAAGTCGAAGTTGAGGGGCACGAACTCGTAGGGCTCTTGTGAGAAAGGAGTGGCTCCTCTTCCTAGCAAGTAGCGTGTCATGGCTTTCAGGTTGCGCTTGTTAGCGTACTCAAGTATGTATCGTCCATTGGCGCGGGCGGTACGTCGGATCTCGCGCAAGGCCAGTGGTACGTCCTTCAGGTGGTGCAGGACGCGGATGGTCAATACAGTGTCCATGGAGGCGTCGTTTAGCGGCAGGTTGTAGACACTGCCGCAGACGTAGGTGAACCCCTCGTTCCCCAGCCGTTCCTGCGCCTGCCGCAGCATGGACTCGGCCGGATCGAGGAGGATAACCTCCGAGTAGCCTGAATATAGATCGGCCAGACGGCCAAATCCGGCTCCAATCTCGATCAACCTTCCTCCAACAGGGGGAAGCAGGCGGCGCAGGGCGATACGTTCCGCGGCGTCCTCGTATGCGCGCTTGCTATCGCCCCAGAAAGCGGTGCGATAGTCGCTTCCAGCGTAGTCACAGTAGCCATGCGTTTCGTTCTCGGGCATCTCTCTTCCTTTGTCGCCGCCTGAATGTTTCACGTGAAACAAAACGGCTGCCTGTGGCTGAATTGGCCGCGGTTGATGCATCGTGGCGTGCCTCACCGCGGCGTCCGCTGAGGCCGCAGAGACGACCAAAAAGGGCCTTCCCTGTCTGCTCTGTGCACTCTGCGGTAGCCCCCACATTTAGCAGCGTTTGCATCACCGCACCGGGAATTGTGGGCAATCACTAGCTACCCTGGATTGACGCCCTGTACCTCCTGGCGTACAATCTACTTCACCAATCTGACAGCCAAGGAGAGGAATCCATGACTCGCATCATCTTGGTCCGTCACGGCCAGACGGAGTGGAATCGCATTGTGCGCTTTAGGGGCATCATTGACGTGCCCCTGAATGACACCGGCCTCGCTCAGGCCCGTGCCGTCGGCCGTCGCCTTGCCTCTTCCCCCATCTCCGCCGTCTATTCCAGCCCTCTCTCGCGTGCCTATCAAACCGCCGAGGCCATCGCGAAGCCTCATGGCCTGACGGTCGTGCCCCACGAGGGATTGAAGGACATGAACTTCGGCGCTTGGGGGGGGCTGACACCCGAGGAAGCCGAAGAAATGTCCCCGGATCTCCTCCCGCGCTGGTATACGGAACCCCACCTCATCCGTCCGCCCAAAGGAGGCACGCTGGGCGAGTTGCGAGAACGGGTTGTGCTCTTTGTGCGGGATGTCGTCGCCCATCATCCCGACGAGACTGTCGTCCTAGTGGCCCACCAGGTAGTCAATCGTGTTCTGTGCTGCTATCTTATCGGCCTGGATGACTCTCACTACTGGCGGATTGCGCAGGACAATTGCTGCATTGATGTATTCGATTATCATGATGGCCGTTTCAACATCGAGACCTTGAATGACACTGGCCATCTGGCTGGATTGTAGCTCAAAGGTGAAGAGGTGTCAACGGGGCGGCGGGGTGAGGTCCGGACCAATTCTGCGCGCGTATTGCGTCAAATGAAAGTGTTACCGAAGCGGTTCGTTGTATTGCGTCCGTGATTGTGATACAATGAGGTAATGAGGTCGTGTCCTCGCCGGGTTTCCGTTGAGCAGGAAGATGCGTCGTTGCCTGGTCACCGAGCGAGAAGTTGTGTAACATGCCGTGAGCTCTGGGGGACCAGAAAGCACTGTGTTACGGCAGATGATGGCGTGGTTGTAACAAAGCAGGAGAGAGTATGCATACAGTCGAAGCAATAAGCTCAAGGCGTAGCATCCGCCGCTATCGCAGCGATCCGATTCCCGAGAAGGACTTGACGGCTATCCTGGAGGCCGGACGCCAGGCCCCATCGGCGCGTAATCGGCAGCCGTGGCACTTCGTCGCGGTTACTGATAAGGCCACACGGGTGAAA
>JAKLPW010000469.1 GCA_022013675.1 Anaerolineae bacterium
TACGCGTGACCGCGGCGGAGGTCGGCCTGGCGGCGGATGAGGTCTTGAGTACGCCGCTGCTCAACACACACGATGGGGACTTCGCGGAACCCCCCGAGTTCATCGAACTGGGTCACCGTCGACTTTCATTGGCTCAGACATTCCAGGTGCTTGCGCGCTCGCTGGCTCATTGGGCGAAGCGTGGCGAATTGCCTGGCGAGTTGGAGTTGCCTTTCGTTCGTGGGCCGGTAGACTATCCCCAGTACGAGGGGGAGGTAAGGCCCGTGCTACCCGATATTCAGTTCATCGGTTACACGCCGACGGAGCTGCCGGTGGCGGAAGTGCCCGACCCCGCCGTGATCAACAGCCAGGGGTTGCCCCCTGCCGGCGACTACCATGTCTGGATGCCCACGTATACTCTGGCCGAAGGAGGGGCAATAGTCGCGGCAGCCTCGGCCGTGGATCTCTCCGATCACGTGCCTGGGGTGATTCGCCTACCGGTGCGGGCGGAGGACTCGCGGGCGGGAGAGCCTCGCTTTGTGGACGTTGCCCTAAACCCGGCGGAGTTTCTCTACGGAATGGCACAGGTCTACCGGCAACTGGCCCGCGGCGATGCGCCTGGTCGCGTGGCGTTGGCTTCGATGAAGGTTTCTCCCACGCAGCTCACAGAGTGCGTGCTGGTGAAACCCGGCGGGCCGCGGGACTCGTTCATCTGGCGGAGCGATCTCACTCCGTCGGAACTGAATGCGGCCTGGACACGGGTGCCGACGCCCGGGGAGGAGCGCATCTTGTGGATGTCCCTCCCTCCTCTAGGAGATAAGGTCAAGGCCCGGATGGGCCGGTTGCTGGGTGAATGGAACAAGAAAAAATAAATGGGGATTGGGAGGGAAGATGCCAGAAAAGCAGGACATCACGGATCTATGCGCGAGGACGGAGTCGTATCTGAGGGAGCACCTGCTGCCGTTCTGGATTGAACGGTCGCTGGACAAGGAGGCAGGGGGCTTTCTGACCTACTTCGATCGGGATGGCAAGCCGACGGGCGATGGCACCAAGACGTTCCTGATGCAGATCCGTATGTTGTATACCATGGCCAGCACTCACCGTCTGGGCTACGGAGACGGTCGCTGTGGGGAGTTGGCCACGATAGGTGCGGATTTCATCCTCGAGCACTACTGGGACGACGAGTACGAAGGCTGGATCTGGATAGCCGATCGCTTTGGCCAGCCGCTATACACTGGTAAGGTTGGCTACGGACAATGTTTCGCTATCTATGCCTTCAGCGAGTATTTCCTGGCGACCGGTGATCCTCGCGGTCGTGATGCCGCGGAGAGAACGTACGCAGCGATGTCCAAGCACATGGCCGATACCAGACACGGTGGGTTCCTGGAGATCATGCAGCGGGACTGGCAGCCCGAGCGGCCGGGCACGGGCGGCGGCGACCGTAAGAGCATGGACGTACATATGCACATGATGGAAGCTCTGACGACGCTCTACGAGATGACGGGCAGTCCCACTCATCGCCGCCGGCTCCTCGAGGTGATAGATCTGATCATCGGGCGGATGCTGCATCCCGAGTACGGCACGGGATATGTACAGTTCTCCTTCGACTTCGAACCCTTGCCGGCGATCTTGTTTGATGCTGAATGGGGGAGAGACGCCCAGCCGGAGGATGGCCCGGCCTGGCCACTGAATCACACTTCCTACGGGCACAATGTTGAGTTCGCCTGGTTGCTGCTTCATGCGGCTGATGTGCTGGGAAAACCCAGGTCAGACTACGCGAACGTGGTCAAGAGGAATGTCGACAACTGCGTGCAGTACGGGATTGACTGGGAACTCGGGGGAGTGTACGTGGAGGGGCCACATGACTCGCCTCCGACCATCACCGAGAAGCAGTTCTGGCAGCAGGCCGAGGTCCTTGTGGGGATGCTAGATGCCTACGCGCTGTTCGGCGATGAGGTGTATTGGAGAGCTTTCCAGAACATCTATGACTTCGTCTTCACTCGATTCGTCAACATGGCGGCAGGAGGCGAGTGGTACGAGCGCGTGGACCGACACGGCACACCCATCGACGATGCGCTGGGACATGAGTGGAAGATCAGCTATCACACGGTGCGCGCGATGGTGCAGGTCGTCCGGCGACTGAGATCACTCAGCGGTCAATGAGGCTCTCAGACAGGTGTACGCGTGGCTGATGGTGAAGGGGATTACCGCGCTTGCATCCTTACAAAGCTCCTCGCATAATCCTTCCATGCATAGACACCAAATAGGAGGGTACCCATCATATGAAGACTCACATCGACCTCGTCTACGCTCGCGTTGGTGAGCAGACTCTGCTGCTGGACCTGTACCTGCCGGAGCAAGCCACGGGTTCGGCCCTCTAGGATGCCCGGCAGAGCTCGCCCTACGCATGTGGGAGTTCTTCGACAGGCACTTGAAGGGCGAATCAGTCCGGTGACACTTTTGTTTTGAGTGAACTACATCCTCTTAGTGACATTTTACGTGAATGAATACGGAAAGTTGACAATAGCGGGACGTAGTTGTATAATAGGCAATGACTAGATAATCAAGAGTGACCGTCTATGGTCATACGCTCCCGTAGTAGTGCTGGTTCATATCAGGAGGGAATCAATGAGTTTGAAGATCGCCTTCAGCGGTACCGGATACATCTCGAAGATTCATGCCAAGGCAGCCCAGGTACTGCCCAACGTCGAACTCACCGCCGTGGTCAACCATCGCCCGGAATCCATGGCCGCATTTGCGAGCGAGTTCGACATTCCTTGCCAATACGCTACCATCGAAGCGTTGCTGGAGGATGGTGGCGTCGATGCCATTAGCATCAATACCCCCAACTACCTCCACGCACCCCAAACGCTCGCCGCCCTGGAAGCTGGCATCCACGTAATGCTAGAGAAGCCCATGGCTATGAACGCCGCCGAAGCAGAGGCCATGGTAGCTGCCGCGGAGGGATCAGGGGCCCTGCTCATGGTGGCCCACTGCTGGCGCTTCCACGAAGAGGTGCTGTGGCTCAAAGAACAGGTGGATAGCGGCACCATCGGCGACACGATTCGCACCAAGGGGTACAGCATCCACGTGAACTGGGGACCGGGCGGATGGTTCACCCAGAAGAAACTCGCCGGCGGGGGCGCGCTGGCCGACATGGGCATCCACGCCATTGATACCGCTCGGTTCCTGGTAGGAGACCCGCAGCCCGTCAGCGTCTACGCCCGAATCGGCACCTACTACAAGGACTTTGACGTGGACGACACGGGCGTACTCATCATCAACTGGGATAACGGAGTCACTTCGTACGTCGAGTCCGGCTGGTGGCAGCCTCATTCCGACGGGCCCGAAGCCAGCACCCAGCTATACGGCACCAAAGGCTTCGCCCAGCTCTTCCCCACCGGTCTCAAGATGCCGGGTACTTCCGAGGAGCCCGGCACATGCGATCTGATCGATCCGGGATTCCCATCCGCACGCGACCCACACTGCGCGCAGAGCATGTATAACGCGCAGATGGCCTACTTCGTGGATTGCATCAACACTAATCGCACCCCCGTTCCCGGTGGCCGGGAAGGTTGGATCAACGTCAAGATCGTGGATGCAGCGTACGAGAGCGCTCGTACGGGAGAAGTGATCAAACTCTGAGCATGTAGGGTCTAGCCAGGACAGGCTCCATCATCTTTGCGCTGGCTAGACTCCCTGATACCGGACAAGTCGTGCCACTACGCCATGACTCACATTTCGCCCTTGCTCGTAGAAATTGTCATAGAAACTGAAGGAGGTTCTCATGTCTGAACTAGCAGTTCTTGGTGGTCAACCTGTTCGTACCGAGCCTTATCCTGACTGGCCAGTCTTCGATGAACGCGACATAGCAGCGGTAACGGAGGTCGTCAAGTCCGGGCAATGGGGTGGATCTCCCTACCCTGGTCCTCAGACGGCTGAGTTCCTGCGCCGCTTCCTGGAGCTGCAGGGTGGCGAGTACGCCGTAACCGTGGCTAACGGCACTATTACCATGGAGGTCGCCTGCCGCGTCGCTGGCATCGGCTGGGGAGACGAGGTCATCGTACCGGCCTACACTTTCCAGGCTACTGCCGCCGCCCCCCTGGTCGTCGGGGCAATCCCCGTCATCGCCGACATCGATCCTGATACCTATTGCATCGACCCCCGAGCGGTAGAAGCGGCCATCACCGACAAAACTAGAGCCATCCTACCCGTTCATTTAGGAGCACAGATGGCCGACATGGATGCCATCATGGACATTGCCGAGCGGAACAGCCTGATCGTGATCGAGGATAGCGCCCACGCTCATGGGGCCAAGTGGCGTGGTCAGGGTGCAGGAACCTTTGGCGATTTCGGCTCTTTCAGCCTGCAGGCTTCCAAGATCCTGACTGCTGGTGAGGGCGGCGTGCTGATTTGTAAGACAGCAGAATTGGCCGAGCGCGTCGTCAGCCTCATCGATTGTGGCCGCCCCTTGGGTGGGGAAGGGGGCCAGGTCATCAACCTGGGGGGCAACTACCGCATGACCGAGCTGCAAGCGGCCTTGGCCAAGGTAGCCACCGAACGCTTCCCTGCACAGGCGAAGCAGCGGGCAGCGATGGCCGACTACATGGACGAAGAACTCATCGATATCCCGGGCGTGCGCATCCTCAAGCGTGATCCGCGCCACACTACACGATCGTTCTATCTCTATATCCTGGCCATCGATCCGGAGGTCTTCGGGGCGGAAAACAAGGCCGTCTGCACTGCTCTGTTGGCAGAGGGCATTCCCTGCTTGACGGGCTACCCGGCCATGCACCACTATGACCTCTTCCAGCCGCTGCTATCCAGACTGCCCGTGCCCAGTGCCTTCCCCGAGCGCTTCCGATTCGACGAGATGCATTTCCCAGAAGCCGAACGGGCCTGCGAGCGAGAGGCGGTCTGGTTGAGCGAGCAGGTCTTCCGCGCGGGCAAACAGGGTATTGACGACGCCGTCGCCGCGCTACGCAAGATCTACGACCATAGGGCTGAACTGGCGGCCCTGCGGTAGAGGTGACCCAGAACCAACTCGATCACCTCATGGTGGTCGGATCCCAACAGCTAGCAGACCACGCCATCACTCCACGATTCACGGGTCGCCCCTACGCAACTGCAAGCACGGGCGACTCATGAATTGCACTGCAATCGCACAATCCGTTTCGTGTTGAGGGGATCTTGTCTACAGCTACTGAAAATGAGTTTCTGCCTGAAAGGAGATTGACAATGGGAGTAACAGTCGGAGCACCGAATACTATACGTGGGGATAACCTGCTTGGGAACTCTGGGTTCCAGGCAGGAAAGACTGCGCCTGAAGGTTGGGTGCCCTTACCGAGGGCATCTGCGGGTATCACCCATCTGTGGGACGATGCGAAGTTCCATTCGGAGGGACGCAGCATTCGCATCGAGAGTACGTGTTCGGATGTTGGCATGTGGCAGCAGGTTGTGGGCGTGGAGCCGGGGCGCGTTTATGCCTTGGCGGGGTACGTGGCGTTCGAGGATGTGAAGGAGGAAGGGAAGTGTAACCTCCAGTTGGTATTTCGAGATGCGGCGGGCGATGTCGTTTTGACCGCTGACTACCCTGAGCACACGGGCACCCGCGAGTTTGCGTATGACTTCCCGCACGAGCTTTGCGTGCGAGCGCCGGCGGAAGCGGCGCGGGTCGAGGTGAACCTGTGCCTGACCGGATCCGGCAAGGCGTGGTTCGATGACGTCTTCTTCGGCCTCGTGCCCACGGGCGAGATACGCGGCACAGTGATGTCAGAGGGGAAGCCAGTCGAAGGAGCGCGGGTGTTCATCTGGGGGAACCCGTGGGGCAAGGTCTGTGAGGCGTTCACGGATGCCGAGGGGCGCTATACGTTGGCGGACATTCCTGTGGCGTATCCCCGCTACATCCTCATGGCAGGCAAGGATGGCTACCGGACCCGGATCGAGGGGAGGGTGGCAGTCGTTGCTGAGGGCGTGACGAACGTTGACTTCGAGGTGGCTTCGGGGAGCGATCCCGACAATCTGCGAGTCAAGTTTGGTGCGCTGGAGTACTGGCCCTTCGTGAAACCGGCAGTGATACCTGATGGCGCTACGATCCCGGCGGATGCGAGCGGTTATCCTGAGAAGGTGCGCAGTTATCTGCAACCGGACGACTTCATCCAGTCTGACCATCCTGCGGTCGTGGCGAAGGCGAAGGAGATAGCAGACACTCTGCCTGTGGAGGACCGCTCGGATACTCGCAAGGTCACTTGGGCTCTATTCGAATGGTTCAACAAGAACATTGACCACGACAGTGTGTATGGCGCTGGTGGTGAGGGTCTGGGCCCGGAGGTCTCCTTGGACAAACCATACCGAGACGTGACCAGTGGTATCTGGCAAACCCTTCACCCGGACGGTTGGTCTTGGGGCAAGAACTTCTATGATTGGGCTTATAAAGGAGATGAAGCCCTCCACGTGAATTGCTGCATCTGCGTGGAACAGTCCTGGCTGA
>JAKLPW010000470.1 GCA_022013675.1 Anaerolineae bacterium
TCTTCGTCCAGCAGGGTGATGTTGTTCTCCTTCACGCCCGAAACGAACAGATCGGCAGTGATGAAGCGGAAGAGGGGGCCTGCCGGTTTAGTGGCGATAACGTCCACAGTGAGAACCTTCTTCATGGGATAGACTCCCACCCTGGCCGTGCCTCCACAGTCGACCACGGCACAGGCGATCTTGTTGAATGGGGCATTGGAGCGGAAGCCGTCAAAGGGAGTTCCTCCTGTTAGGTCCGCGATTTTCTGGGCGATAGGGTGGATGCCTCCGCCGGTCACCGAGTAGATCAGGTCTTTGCCTGGTTTCGGCTCGATAATTAGAGGTCCGCCCCAACCCGATGGGCCACGCTCAATCTTCACCTTGCGATATTTCGGTTCAGTCATAGTAATACGCTCCTCCTGGACGTAATTGAGTAGAAACGAGAGACGCTCATAGGCAGATAATAGTCATATTTAGAGAAAATTGCAAAGGAACGGCTCCCCCAACCCTGGGGGAGCCGCAATACTCTGGCAAGTCCGTTGCTAGGCAAAAAGCCCGAAACTTGCCAGCCAGGCCAGGACGACCGAGATAGGGGCGGTGATGAAACGACAGAACAGGATGGCCGGTACTCCAACCTCAACGGTCTCCGGTTCGGCTTCTCCCAAAGAAAGACCTACCGGGATGAAGTCGCAACCCACCTGGGGGTTGATAGCAAAGAGAGCGGGCAGAGAGAATTGGGGGGGGATGTTGCCTCGCCCGATCTCGACTCCCATCAGGGTGCCGATGATCTGAGCCATAACCGCGCCAGGGCCCAAGAGGGGCGACAGCACCGGAAGGCCCACGATGAGCGACATGACGACAAGGCCTCCCACTGAGCCGGCGAGGGGAGACAGGAAATTCGCGATGAGATCGCCGATGCCCGTGTACAGGATGACCCCGATCACCATGGAGATGAAGGCCATGAAGGGAATGATGTTGGTCATGGTCTGCTCCACGGACTCACGGCCGGCCTGGTAGAGAACGCCCACCACTCCGCCAACGGATCGCCCCATCTTTTCCAGGAACTTGTTGATGCCTTTCATTAGCTAATCCCTCCTATGCTTCCGAGGCCGCACGGGCCGACATGACGGCCGTGAGTTTCTCGGTGATGATACCACGCATGAAGATCACGACGAGGCCGACCAGAGCATAGCGTATGGCCAGGTCTCCAAGGGGTAGGCCCAACTGGGTAATGCCATTGGCGATTCCCGCCCAGACGAAAATCTCGCCCGGATTGATATGCGGGAAGAGTCCCAGGGGCGGGTGGACGTACGATACAGCAGCATCGTAGAAAGCAGGTTTGTATTTCTCCGGCAGGAAGCGGCCCATAGTGTAGGCCATGGGGTTGGTCAAGAAGAAAACCGAGACGAAAGGCAAGACGATGTAGCGAAGCGGGTAGTACTTAATCCCCTCGCTACCGGCCTTCTCGCCGAGGCGGTCAATCTTCTCCGGCCCGATGAGCGCTACCAGAGCGTTTACGAAAGTCATCAGCACGATCAGCAAGGGAACGATTCCGACCACGAGGCTACCGAAAACCTCGCCACCCTTCTGGAACATGCCAATGAAATCGGTGGCTAGTTGAGCTAGGAATGCCATTGTCCTCCTCCATAGGTATGGTTGGTGGTCGCCAGCCAAAGTGCTGGCGTTATATGAGACGACAACAAGAAACGATCTCTACAAAGCCCTAAGCGAAAGTAGTTCTCTCCTGTCTCACCTCCTTCCCCTTTGGGTCCCAGAGCCTCCTCTTCCCCCGTTCAGTCTCTGTCAGCAGATACACAAACAAATCATCTGAGACCATATCGCGAGATCAGGCATCTGCTATAGGGGATACGTCTGGGACTACTACTGATGCTTCACTTCCTTCAGCCGGGGTCTCCGTTTCCGCTGGCGCGAGTAGACTTTCCGCCGCCTGGCGAAAGGCCGTGTGAAGCTTAGGCCGCAGCCCTTCGATCCAATCGGACAATAGGTCCGACACTGGGAGACCCACAAGCCGCGCTACCGGCTGCAACCTGGCAAAAACGGTCAAGCCGGAGAGACGCTCTGCGTTGAGGATGATCCCCGCCTCGTCCACTGCCAAGACGGCGAAGACCTTCCCGCGATATTTGCTACCCGCCTGCCCAACCGCACAGCGCCCTTTTCTCCTGAGAGTGGACAGCCTGCTGTAGAAACGTTTGGCTTGCCAGTATGCTAGAGTGGCCTGTAACAGCCATGCTCCTACGAGAAGGACTAGCAGCACAAACGCCGGTTGGGATAAGATGGCTTCACCCTCGAATGATTTCTCACAAATGTGAAATTACTTCACCATTGTGAATAGTATATCATAAAAGGAACGCTTTGTCAATAGAAAATTGCTCGAATTCTTGCCAATTTCGACGACAAAGTCGAATCGCGGATCAAATTTGCCTTGTGGTCCGAACCTTGGATGACCAGGCGACAAAAGACGCTTGTGCTTCTGGCTGCTCCTGCGAGACTTGACCTTTTCGACGCTTTCTGATAAAGTGCTACTGAGAAGTCTCTTAACTTGGGAACGTGTTTGTTTCATACCATACTCATTGTGGGCCCCTGTTGGGGAGGAGGAAATCATGAGGCGGCTCCGTTGGTACGATCACATAGCCATCAATATCTATTGGTTCGCCCAGAGCATGGACTCGGCAACGATGACCCCCATCGTCCTTCCGCTACTGGTCATGAGCTTTGTACCCGCCGAGTTGAAGAACACCTTTTACGGCATCCTACGTGCAGCGGGTCTCATCGTAGCGATCATCGTACAGCCCGCCGCGGGTCTGCTCAGCGACCGCAGTACGCTGCGATGGGGGCGGAGGCGGCCCTTCATCATCATCGGAACGGTATTGTGCATCGCCTGCATGGTCGTCATCGGACTGGCCAACAGCTACCTGATGCTCCTTGCGGGCGTGCTCCTGTTGCAGGTAGCCACCAATATTTCCCATGGCGCTCTGCAAGGCTTGATCCCCGATCTGGTAGCCGAGGATCAGCGCGGCGTGGCCTCAGGCGTGAAGTCCGTGTTCGATCTGCTGCCGATCATTGTGGTCGCCTTCACGGTTGCCAAACTGGCCGACGCCGGCCAGATTTGGGCTTGTCTGCTCATTGTTGCGGCCTCCCGCCTGCTAGGCATGTTCATCACCGTTCTCGGTGTCAAAGAGGAGCCTCTCGCTGAGAA
>JAKLPW010000471.1 GCA_022013675.1 Anaerolineae bacterium
AACGACATAGACGGCTACGAGCAAACACTGCAGCAGGTGGTCTCAGATGCTATTGGCGCCGAGTTTTCGCCGTACCATCACGTCGCTTTTGATACATTCCAAGACAGAACGGTGTGCATTGTACGCGTCGAACCTAGTCCTAAACCAGTGTATCTGACAGACAGAGGCTCAAAGGACTTCTACGTTCGTGTGGGGAACACCACCCGACCACTGAATATGCAGGCCGCCCACGACTACATAAGCATGCACTGGCCGACGTAGCGAAGTGCCGGGCACCTGAGGACCGATGTGCTGGTGTACGAGTTGTACGGACTGACGGAGGAGGAGATTCGGATCGTGGAGGAAAGCTTCGAATCGTAGAGGAGAACGCAGGTGCGCTGCGGGTTCGGGTTTGAAAGGACTCCCAAGGTTGAGGAGGCCAGTAGTGATGAGAATACACGAGATCGAGGGCAGCAATTCTGAATATGGCGCGTTATCGTCTACTTTGCCCGATGCCATCCCTAAAAAGTGCCGTTTCCAGGTCGCGTGTGGGAGTCTAGCACGGAAAACGGGCCGTTCTATGAGTCTCTTCCCTGACAAGTTGTCATATTGAGAACTGCTGGCTTTATCTGGTCGTCCGCCCGGTGAATCGCCTTTGATACTTGCAGCTTCTGGTCTATTGAGGTATCATGGTGATCACCTGTACGGTTTCACTCTCGTGGACAATTCGAATCTGAGTCGGGCCACTAACTCGCTATCAGAAGCGCATCTCCGGTCCCCTGATGGATCGCATCGACATTCACGTCGAGGTGCCACGGGTTGATTATGACAAGCTCTCCGATGATCGTCTGGGGGAGCCCTCGGCGGCCGTTCGTCAGCGGGTGGGAGCGGCACGGAAGATTCAGCAGGCCCGCTTTGAGGGTAAGGGTCTGACTTGCAACGCCGACATGGGCGTAGCCGAGGTGCGGGAGTTCTGCGGGGTGGACGGCGCCGGGCGCGGGCTCCTGCGGGCGGCGATGACGCAGTTGGGCATGAGCGCCCGCTCATACCATCACATCCCTTCGCCCTGCTCAGGACAAGCCTAAAGCTGGGTAGCCCATCGCCGACTTGGGGGAGGCTTGCACTCAGACGTGTCATCTAGCCGATGCTATCCTTCCGAAGTGCGGCCTCACCGATCCCGCGCCGCTGGATATGGCCGAGATCGTGCGTGACGCCGACGTGAAACAGGACATAGCCAAGATGCCGGAATCAGCCAGGATCATCGTCGAGCCACTCGTCAGGCGGCTGCGCAAGATGAAACACATAGTGGAAATTGCCCTCCCCGGCGCCGCGGGTGAGCTGACGCATGATGGCCTCCACGTTATCGTCTGGGCCAGAGACGTAGAAAGGCTTGCCGTCTTTGCCGAACTTGACTGCCCCGGTGCGAGGATGCAGTTCTGGCGGATCCAGGACGTATCGCGAGAGATGGAAATCCCGGTGGGGACGGAAGCCAAACTGCGCAGCGTATTCGATCCCGCCATAGATGATCTCATGCGCCAGGGCCGGTGAGATACTGAAGGGTGCAGCCTCACGGAAGAACCTGGCGAGATAGCGGTGATGAAACTCTCGCGGGGGAATGTCGGCATTGCAGAAGGTGTTCTTCAAACCCAGGCAGTAATAGTCCACCAGGTAGTTGCCGAAGACGATGTTGCCATCTGGCTGGCTCCGGGCAATGACGACCACCGCAAGACCGCCTTTATCCCAATCCCGCTGAACCCAGCAGCCTTCGATGGGGTAATCCTGCGCCCGTCGGATGTGATATGATGCGGTCATCGGGCCCGTTAGGTGCCGCCGTCTACCAGCGAGTTTCCTCCGGGCGCGCTTCTTGAGTGCTTTGTCTCGTTTCTTCTTCTCGCTCTTCTTCATAAGCGTTCCTCCTGATCACAAGGCGGATACAGAATTGCAGTGCCCTAGCAGCCTGTCGGAGAGATGTAGTTTAGCCCCTTGTGGGCGGCTTATAAGTGGCAAAATAGCTTAAAAACAGACAAAAAACGGGCACGAGGCCCTATGCTACAGGGTTCTCCGACAGGCTGCTAGGGTATCACATTCACCAGGAGCTCCCTTTGCTCCCGCACGACAAAACGAGGGGCCCATCTTACGACGGTCGTAGCTTTGTCAGCCCGCCCTTTTGTCTGGCGATTTTTGCGGTGCGGAGGATTACCTCCCCCATATGCAACAAGCAGTCCCTGGCCACCTTCCCTTTGCTCCCTAGCCGCGCCGCCGCAAACCAGACACGAAGCCCATCCACCACCTTGCAGCGAGCGGGCCGCTACACTCCTGATGAAGCTGCAACAGTGTGCACTGCACCGTGACCTCACACTGGACTGATACGTCAATCGCAGGATCCCGCATTACCACAAATGATATTATAGCAAATGCACCTGGAACTTGCAACACGATGCGGGGCGTGTCTTCCTGTTGGGTCAATTGGCCCCTGTTGTTCTGTTGCCTTTCCACTTCTGCTACGCGGGATCTGAATCAGGATTGAGTAGTCACCATCGCAACCAGGATTAGCTGCTAGATGCTAATTGCTGCCATGAACCCCTGCCCCTGCGGGTACTACGGAGACCGCACCAGGGAGTATACCTGCTCTCCCACAATGGTCTCCAGATACCAGAAACGTATCCCTTCGTCACGCTCAGGGCAAGCTCCGGGCCCGTTGATGGACCGCATCGACATTCACATTGAGGTGCCCCGGGTAGATGCGGCTCTCCGAGCCGAACGACAATCTCTCCGACGATCGCCTGGGGAACCCTCAACAGCCATTCGTCAGCGGGTGGAGGCAGCGCGGGAGATACAGCATGCCCGCTTCGAGGGCAAGGGACTGACCTGCAATGCCGACATGGGCGTGGCCGAGGTGCGGGAGTTCTGCGGGGTGGATAATGCAGGGCGTGGCCTATTGCGAGCGGCGATGACGCAGTTGGGCATGAGCGCGCGGTCGTATCATCGCATCCTGAAGCTGTCGCGGACGATAGCAGATCTGGAGGGCGTCAAGGATATCGCGACTCATCATCTGGCTGAAGCGATACAGTACCGCCCTCGGAGGCAATTGTGAGTGCGTTCGTCTGATTACTAACCGTCGAGGGTGGATTGTAGTGACAGGTGTAGCTGATTCGCTCGCTAAGTACAGCGATGCGTAAATTCACTCCGGGCTAGTCGACGGTAAAAGCCCGGAAAACCGCTGTTTTCCGCTGAATCCGGCCCTTTTGCAGGCAAAACGGCACAAGAAACTCGGTGCGAATTAACGGAAGCCTGTACTTAGTGAGTATCAGAACCACTACCCTGATATAAGCTTCATAGCATCGGATGGGAC
>JAKLPW010000472.1 GCA_022013675.1 Anaerolineae bacterium
AAGGCTCGCAATGAGCTCGGCTGGGCAGAGAGGGTGACTCTGGAGGAGGGGCTTTCCAGGACGGTGGAGTACTTTCGCTCCAACAGCGGCGGTTAGACGAAAAGCAGCGAAATATTGTGGCTAGTACTGCTCGACAGCAACCCTGCCGCTCGTTTCCTGCTCAAAGAGGATCGTTAGATCCCCATGTAGAGCGCTGATTCTACTACATAGTGCCGGAATCTGACGATCCTTGGCGAGCGTTAAGCCAGCGGAAGGTTTATGCCGTCGTGCACCAATTGTGCCGATGGTGAAGAAGCGGGAAACTGGGAGGACGCGGCGTGCGAGTTGCGATCAATGCCGTTTTCTGGGGAGAGGAGACCACAGGTAGCGGACAGTATATCCGCAACCTCTTGCAAGCTCTTGCCGGGATAGATGGCGAGACTGAGTACGTGCTAGTCATGCCTCGGGGATTGAAGCACGGGCGGGCGTTTCAAGAGAGTGTCAGCTCTGGGCGTGTTGAGATTTTGTGGCGGAGGACACCTTTTGATGGTCTCAGTGACAATCTGACGAAGCTGTGGTTCGAGCAGATCACATTCCCGAGCGCTTGCCGAAGGGTAGGGGCGGATCTTGCTTTCGTGCCCTATTTCGCTCCCCCATTCTTTTCTCCTGTCCCTGTCGTTGTTACTATCCACGATTTGATACCCTTGATTCTTCCAGCGTATCGCGGTTCGATCTTAGTACAGGCATATATGCGCCTGGTTTCCAGTGCCGCGCGCCGGATGGATCTGGTCCTCACGGATTCGGTGGCCTCAGAGCGCGACATCGTGCGCTTGCTGAACATACCCTCTAGTCGAACTCGGGTCATACCCCTGGCTGCCGAGAGTGCATATCGAAAGGTGGAGGAAGTAGACGAGTTGGCCCGAGTTAGGGCGCTTCATGACTTGCCGTCTCGCTATCTGCTATACCTCGGAGGGTTCGATGTTCGCAAGAATGTGGAGCAAGTGTTGGCTGCCTATGCACGTGCCAGGCGTTCACCAGGTTTCCCGGATGATGTATGGCTGGTTGTGGGAGGAAAGCTTCCATCGGATCATACACCCTTCACGCCTGATCCTCGAGTAGTCTCAGCGACTCTTGGTATCACTGATCGGGTGCTTTTTACGGGATGGATCGAGGAACGCGACAAGCCTGCTATATACAGTGGGGCCATCGCTTTCCTATTCCCGTCATACTATGAAGGCTTTGGACTGCCGCCTCTGGAGGCTTTGTCCTGTGGGGTCCCTGTGATCACTTCCGACGTTTCGGCGCTACCAGAGGTGATAGGCGATGCTGGCCTCACTGTTTCGCCTGGCGATGTAGATGCGTTGGCGGCAGCCGTCTTCTCGGTGGTGGTGGATGAGCATCTTCGGGAGAGGCTGAGGTGGTCCGCGTTGGTGCAGGCGAAGAGATTCAGTTGGGGCCGAACGGCGCGGCAGACTCTGAGTAGTTTCGAAGAGGTGGCACGTGGGAGGTAGCCTCGCAAGGTGCAACGCACCTCCCAGGTGCGTTGCACCTCAAAATAAAACCCCGTTTGCTATGGACAAACCAGGATTTTGTGGTATAATAGCTGAAGTGAGTGTACGATTGGTCCTGGTCCTGGGGACCAGACAGAAGCGAGATGCGGTCAGCTTCTCTCGCTCACTGTGTAGTCCCTGTTGAGTATCTAGAAGGAGGTGGTGTGTACCGAGATGATCAGATAGAAGTGTGAAGGTTGATCCCTTGCGTCGCGATTCAGAGCGGTTTTGGCAATGAGCCCACCTCAGCAAACGGTCAGTGATGGGAGTCAGTGGCCGGCAGGTGACCGAAAAGTCCTGTCTGTCTCGCGTCGCCAAGTCCCCGTTGGGGCAATCGCTGTGATTACCTTGATGAGGCAACGGAGTCGCTTCGGTGTTGGGTTGCTGACGCACTGTGAGTGCTCTGGTCGGATACAGAAGTGCCACAATCAAACATTTGAAGGAGACTGTGATGGCAAGCGTTACCTACGAAAACGTTTCCAAAAGCTTCGGCGACGTCGTGGCGGTAAATGATCTTAACCTGAAGATCCCCGACAAGGAATTTCTCGTCTTGCTTGGCCCCTCTGGCTGTGGCAAGACTACTACTCTGCGTTGCCTGGCCGGCCTGGAGGAGATCTCGGAAGGGAGCATCTACATCGAAGATCGGTTGGTGAATGATGTGCCTCCTAAGGATCGGGACATCGCTATGGTGTTCCAGAGCTATGCTCTCTACCCTCACATGACGGTGTACAACAACATGGCGTTCGGCCTCAAACTACGCAAGACTCCCAAGGCCGAGATTGAACGTCGTGTTAAAGAGGCAGCCACGATCTTACATATTGAGGAGCTACTCGACCGAAAGCCCAAGCAGCTATCTGGCGGTCAGCGCCAGCGTGTGGCGGTTGGACGCGCCATCGTTCGGGAACCGAAGGTGTTCTTGATGGACGAGCCTTTGTCTAACCTGGATGCTAAGCTACGTGCCCAGTCGCGCGCTGAATTGGCCAAGCTGCATCAGAGACTGGAAACCACTTTCATCTACGTGACTCACGACCAGATGGAAGCTATGACCATGGGCACGCGGATCGTGGTCATGCGAGATGGCGTCGTGCAACAGGTGGATCCACCGCACGAGCTGTACAATCTGCCCACTAACGTCTTCGTGGGTGGCTTCATCGGAAGCCCGGCCATGAACTTCTTTGATGTCACTCTGGTGGCAGAGGACGGCGAGTTCCATGCTGACGGCGGTAGCTTCAGGCTTCAGGTACCGTCGGAGAGGAAGGCTGTTCTCGAGGACTATGTGGGTAAGCAATTGGTACTCGGCATACGACCAGAGGATGTTCATGACAAGGATTACGCTCCCCCTCTGAAGAATGCCACAGAGTTGGAAGTGGGAGTGGATGTCCTGGAGCTTATGGGTAACGAGATCTTCCTCTATCTCGTGACTGGGGAGAAGAGCTTCATTGCCCGTGTTGATCCACGAAGCAAAGCGCGTGTGGGCGACAAGATGCCCGTGATGGTGAACCTGGACAACGTGCACCTCTTCGACCGCGACACGGAGAAGGTCATTCGCGCCATTCGCTAGGCCCGGGTTTGTGGGAAACGAAAGGGGATGGGCTCAATTGAGCCCATCCCCTTTTTGTGTACCCTGATTATGGGGCAGTCCCTGCCATCGTGATATACATTGGCTTGCGGGTGTCCCCGGATCCGCGCATAATCCCGTTGAATACCATCAGGCAGAAACCAAAGAAAGAAGTGGAGAGAATGATGCGAAGATAGCTGGAGCCTATATCTATGATGGCTTCATTCCCTCCCATGATTCTCAGGAATAATTCGGCGGAAGGCCACAGGGCAGCTACCAGCACACCGGCGATGATGAAAGCAAGCAGGATTGCCTGGGCACCAGTCTTCCTGGCGCGTTCGTACTCCTTGGAGCTATAAGCATGGGCTACTATGGAGGTGGCAGCGACAGCGAGAGCGGAGAAGAGCGAGTTGGCAATGTTGATCAGGAGGCCACCGAGGCTGACGGCAGCCAGGGCGTCAGGGTCCTTCAGCCAACCTATCAGCAGGGTGTTGACGAAGAACACCATCATGACCAGCAGGCTCTCTCCCACTGCTGGGAGAGCTAGCGTGATGATGTCGCGATCGAGGCTCTCCTCCTGGAGGATGAGTCCTTCAGTTCCAGGTTCTCTCGATACACTGGTTGTCATGGGATAAACTGATCCTATCGTTTGTGGCAGCTATCTATGACACTTGGCGTTGAGCGTTAGGAAGACAGGGAATGGTAGGTCCGGGCAGCAAAACAGGACAGAGAGCATCCCCATAGCTCGCTCAGGATATGCCCTCTGTCTCTTTTCAGTTATTGGAGCCGATCGAACTAGCCCAAACCTTGACCGCAGCTGTTGCAGAACTTCGCCCCAGGTGCGTTCTCTGCGCCACACTTGGGACATGTGACGCCACCACCAAGCTTGTCACCACAGTTGTTGCAGAATTTGGCACTAACAGGATTCGTAGTGCCGCACTTGGGACAACTAGTGGTGGCTTCCTTGGCTACCTGCTGGGGCTGCGTCTGGGGCTGCGTCTGGGGTTGCATCGAGGCGGCGATCGTCTGGGCCATGGCTGCTCCCATGCCAACCCCCGCTCCCAGGCCCACGCCCGCACCAGCTAGTCCGCCTGCTGCCCCACCTTGTGCGGCCTCGGTAGTCATGGCTTCGGCTGCTTTGTACTGGACAAAGGACTGCATGTTGCCAATGGCGCCGATGGCTGCGGCGGCGTCGATGGCCTCGGCGGTCTTCTCGGTGGGGGAGATGGCTTCGACGTAGAAGCCCTTGATGGTGATGCCTAATGCCTCGAAGTCTTCCCGGATCTTGGCCCTCGTCGCTGCGCTGATCTCCTCCATGAGCGGCGGAAGGTCAAACATCGATTTCGTCTTCATCGTCTCGCCCAGAAGGTCGGTGAGCTTGAGGATGATGATACTGCGCAGGTAGTTGGTGATGTCGCGCGTGCTGTAGTAGCCCCTTCCAGCAACGATCCGGACGACGAAGGTCTGGGGATCCGAGATGTACATGGAGTAGGTTCCCCGGGCCACCAAACGTACCCTCCCGATTTCTGAATCCCGCAGAGAGATCGGGGTCTGGGTTCCCCACTTCTGGTCCAGGAGGTCTCCGGTGTTGACGAAGTATACCTCGGCCTTGAAGGGGGTGTCACCTTTGAAAGCCAGTCCGATGAGTCCGGTCAGCAAGGGGATGTTGGCGGTGGTGATAGTGTGCCGGCCAGCCTCGAAGGTGTCCAGAGCCTTGCCATCGCGGTAGAAGACGCCTGCCTGGCTCTCTCTGACGATTAGCTGAGAACCAATCCGGAAGTCGCCCGAACCGCGCTCGGGAACCCTGTGTACCAGCTCTTTTGGGGTGGGGTCTGCCCATTCTATGATATCGAAGATTCGTGCCATATCTGTTCTCCTTTGTTACTACTAATGATGCTTGCCAGTCCTATGGAGTTTCTCAGAACCCGGGTCATGCCCTGCGTGAGTTGAGAGCAGGGAGCTGCTTGGGTGCCTAGTAAGCCTAGGTGAGATCCTCGGTGAACACCTCACCCACATCCTCGACCTCCAGGAGCACGTCCTGGCGATGGCTAAAGGCTATGTTGAGTTCGTCCAGCAGAGCAACCAGATCACCGGAGGGCATCGCGGTTTCTTCTTCGGCCTGTGCTGCGGCAGCTAGTTCGTCGAGCAGGCTGGAGACGCGCACAATGCCATCCTCGAGCTGGCTGTCGAACTCGTAGAGGGCGTCCAACTCTTTCTCTTTCACCTTGATGGCATCAAGTAACCCGCTGTACCCGTAGCTAGCCGATTTGATGCGATCAATGAGCATCTGGAGCTTCATCACACATCGTTCCAGGGTGACTAGAGAGGCCAGTCTTCCCCTATTCGTCATCTCCAACTGGATGCTGTTGAGGCGTGAGAGCTGCTCCTCAAACCCCCGAGCCACATGCAGACGGAGCAGTTTGTCGGCTTCACGCCGCAGTTCCTTGTCCTTGTACCCCTTATAGCCGGGCACTTTCCTGACCAGCCCTTCGAAGCCACTCATTTCGCTTTCGACCTTGTCCCGCAGATCCTTTACCATAGCTTTACCTCCCTTGGTAACCTAAGAGACACTCGTTCAATACACTTGCGCGTCTTAACGTCGCGCTACCAACCAGAAACGCCGATGCCAGTCGACAGTTCGACCCCTGTAAATGCGGCTGGTTGCCTGTCACGAAAGACATCCAGCAACACTCAGTGGCAAACCGAACAATCCTGTGGCTCGTTCAACAGCTATACGTGAAGCGGATGGAAAGGTTCCGATGGATGCGCGAAATACGCCTACTGAAAGATCTCTATGCCACAATAGGGGCACTGGATGACTCCCTTGCCAGTGAATTCCAATTTGCCACCACAGTTGGGGCAAGTGCTACTCTCCATGCTCGCAGCGGAGGAGGAATAGAGCATGCCCTGATCCCAGTTGACATAGCCGGAGAAGAGTTGCTTACCTACCAAGTCGTAGACATAGCTCTTCAGTGTCTCACGGGACACATCGAGTTCAAGAGCAGCCTCGCCCAAAGATATCTGTCCCTGCGTTTGGATCATGTTCAAGAGTCGTTTCTCTTTTTGAAGCTCGGCCATGTGGCTAGCTTCGCCGCGACTCTTAAGAATCAGAAAAATGCCACCCCCCAGCAGTGGCAGCACTAGAACTGCGACTATCACCAGGCCCAACATGAGTCCTGACTTCCGCAGGTTCTCCTCGGCCAGGCCGGAAACCAGCCATGTCACTGACACTAGGCCGATGATAATGGCGGCGACTATGAGGATCGCGCCTACGGTTTTAGTGCTTCCTGACATAGTGCCTCCTTGGAGTCCGAGATCACAGGGATGATAGTCTACATTGATAATAGTACCACAGATTTGGCATTTTGTAAATGCTTTGTTGAGCGAGGGTGTGGAAAGAGTTCGGAAGTCTACCGTGTGCGGGAAATGCACCGGATTCTATGCGGTATTGCAGCATATGCTGACGGATTGCTACACGGGAGAGACGAGCTACCCGATTGGCTCAGGAATAGCCTGGGCACGCGAGAGGTGGTATAATTCCAGCGTAGCGCAACCCCGGGTTTCTAGAATCAGAAGGAGAATGAGATGGACCTTAAGCGAAAGTGCCTTGTGATCTGTGTGATCATGGTGGTGCTGGATTGTCTCCCTGTGGGCTGTAGGGCAACGCCAACCCCACAGCAGGTGATCCCACCGACCTCTGTGGTTCGGATGCCTGAAGAGCTACCACCAATGGAGGAACTGACCGATAGGTGGGGCCCATATCTTTCGGAGCGAGAGTGGGGCAATCCCAGGGAGGCGGTCGGGGGGAACGGATGGGGGCTGACATACCATAAGGCGATTGACACGGCTTGACCAAAGCCTTGGATCTAGATCGAGATCACTTGTACACAGCGGGCTTCATGGGCATGGATAACATGCGCCGCCCCCAGGGAAATGGCGTGGAGCAGGCCGACACTTCCGGCTGGATGGCGCTTTTCGCGCGGCACATGGTCAAGATTGCCCGCGAACTGGGCCAGGAGGAAGCGGCGCGGGAGTACGAGGCTCGCTATGAGGAAATCGCGGCGGCCATCAACGCGCAGTTGTGGAACGCCGAGGATGGGTTCTATTATGATCGTGATTGGGACGGTCATCTGCAGGAGGTGTCCTACGTGGGGCTGATCCCATTCATTGCTGGCGTTGCGGATAAGGCTCAGGCGACCCACATTGTTGAACACTTGCGCGATACCAATGAGCTCTGGTCGGCCCACGGTATTCGGAGCCTGTCGGCTGCCTCAACGTACTATGAGCCCGGGTACTCCAAGACCGGCTGGAAGAACTCGAACTGGCGTGGTCCCATATGGATGCCCATCAACTATTTGCTGGTTCAGGCGCTCACGGAACATGACCCTGTAGTGGCAGAAGAGTTGCGGGAAAACCTCGTCACTACCGTGGAAGAGAGTTGGCAGCGGACGAATCATTTCTTCGAGTACTTCGATGCGGAGACCGGTGAGGGCCTGGGGGCTGATCATCAGACAGGCTGGACCGCGCTGGTGGCAAATCTGATCGAGGAGAGATGGCCAAGCAATAGATGATGGCCCTGAAAGAGGAGGATCTCCCGGCGTTTGGAGAGAGGTGCTCGCTGGTACACCTCTCAGCACGGGAGATCCTTATCGTTACCACATGTGCCCGCCTAGAGAAGAACAGCATGGGGGCGACGGGACTTGTGGTGAGGATACCTACTTCGTATCTGTCGTTAGTCTATCACCAGAGCGAAGGAAGTGCTTGATGAAGTTGTGACGAACTGATGACAGCACACATATAACGGTTCTGACAGTCTCATGACAAGGTGATGAGCAGCTAGTGCAGTCTAGGGCGAACAGGCCACCTGGTATCCGGCTCGATGGGGATTGCCAAATCCCCGCCTGATGACACATTAGCCTCATGCCGCACCTGAGTGCAAAAGGCCCGCATAGCAACTTAAGTCGCATATTTGTGTTTCTACTCTAAACAGTGAACATGGGTCGAAGGCAGTATACGCTTCGCGAGGAGGAGTAGAGCGGACCATGGAAGACGCAATACGACCACGCGGTCTCTTTTTTGAGGAGTTCGAAGTGGGAACGGAGACGATTAGTCCCGGACGCACAGTGACGGAAGCGGACGTGATTGCTTTCGCCGGTCTATCGGGGGACTACAATCAACTTCACACGGATGCGGAGTTTGCCAAAGGGAGCCCCTTCGGAGCTCGTATCGCTCATGGCTTGCTGGGGCTGTCCATGGCGTCCGGCCTGGCATCCCGCATTGGTCTGATGGAGGGAACAGTCCTGGCGTTCATGGGCCTCAACTGGAAATTCAAGGCTCCCATTATGATAGGTGATACCATATCCCTGCGCATAAGAGTGGCCAAAAAGCGCGAAGCAGCGCAAATGGGGGGCGGCATTATAATCCTCAGTATATACCTGCACAACCAGCACGGCGAGGTCGTGCAGGAAGGGAGCTGGACAATCCTTGTGAGAAGCTCTCCATCAGCATAATCGGCTGTTTTCTCTATTGGTCCAGATCCTGCTTACTACGTCCGGAGTAGGCGTTCAACCACAGCGGTCCGCTCTCAACTTTTGGGTGTGCGCTGACCGCTGCCTGCTGATAGCTGCCTGCTGATAGCTGCCTGCTGATAGCTGACCGCTCCTATCTCATATCCTACGAAAGATCAGGCACGCATTGTGCCCCCCGAAGCCGAAGGAATTGGTCATAACCGTCACCAGACTGGCGCCTCGGGCCGTGTTGGGCACATAGTCCAGGTCGCATTCCGGATCAGGATGTGCATAGTTGATGGTTGGAGGTATCACCTGACTCTCCAATGCCTTAAGACAGATGATGGCCTCCAGAGCGCCCGCCGCGCCCAAGAGATGACCGGTCACGGCCTTGGTGGAGCTTATTGGCACGATGCTTGCATACTTCCCGAAGGCTGCCTTGACGGCTTTTGTCTCCGCGACGTCGTTGAGTCCCGTTCCCGTGCCGTGGGCGTTTAGGTAGTGGATCTCTTGAGGTGGAAGGCCGGATTGTTCCAGGGCGAGTCTCATGGCGTTGGCAGCCCCAGCGCTGTCGGGTGCGGGGGCGGTGATATGGGTGGCATCGGCTGTGGCCCCGTAGCCGACTATCTCTCCGTAGATGTGCGTGTCTCGCTGACGGGCGTGCTCCAATTCCTCCAATACCAACATTCCGGCTCCCTCTCCCATGACAAAGCCGTCCCGAGTGGCGTCGAACGGGCGGCAGGCAGTCTGAGGATCATCGTTTCGCGTTGAGAGGGCTCCCATCTGGTTGAATCCGGCGACTGCGAGCGGTTCAATACCTGCTTCGCTGCCGCCACAAACCATGACATCAGCAACTCCTCTCCGGATCATCTCGGCCGCTTCTCCGATGGAGTTTGCTCCAGAGGCACAGGCTGATACGACGGCCATATTGGGGCCTTTGAAACCGTAACGGATGGCAATCTCTCCGGCGGCCATGTCTATCAGCATCATAGGGATGAAGAAAGGACTCACTCTGCCTGGCCCGCGCGTTGCCATTACCCGGGCTTGAGCCAGAACCGTGCCGATCCCACCGATACCTGATCCAACGAGTATTCCTGCTCTGTAGGGATCCACGACGGCACTCTCGATGGCTGCGTCTTGGATTGCCTCAGCAGCGGCCACCAGAGCATATTGCACGAAGAGGTCCATGAGGCGACATTCCTTGGGGCCGAAATGATCCCGCGGATCGAAGTCTTTGACTTCAGCAGCGATGTGTGTCTTCAGATCAAGCTTCACGGCATCGAATCGGGTGATGTGCGTGATGCCTGAGTGTCCCTCAATGATTGCTCTCCACGTAGTGGGAACATCGTTTCCCACGGGGGACAGGGTTCCCATTCCTGTTACTACGACTCGTCTTTGCATGGGGCTATTCCTCCCTCTGTCTGTTTCTTTCTCTCAATAACACGGCACGGGCCAAATAGATTCGCAATTGATGCAAGTGCGGAACCTTTTCGGCTTGAGGGTGTTGTAGTCAACGAAAGATTGCGCGGCCACCACAAATTGGCTGTAGGCTCGATTGTGGTACGGCTATCTACATCTGAAGGTGAGGAGGATCGACGTGATTGTTACACCTCTATGTGAACTACTGGGTATCCAGCACCCCATTGTGCAAGGCGGGATGGCCTGGGTGTCTACGGCTGAGTTGGTTGTGGCCGTCTCCGAGGCAGGGGGGTTGGGGGTAATCGGGGCCGGAAACGCGCCGCCTGATTTTGTGCGAGATCAGGTGCGCCAAGTGAAGAACGGGACTGACAGGCCTTTCGCCGTCAACGTACCGCTCTTCTCGCCCTTCGTGGAAAAGGTTTTGGAGATATGCATCGAGGAGCAGGTTCCTGTGGTAGCGACCGGAGCGGGCAGCCCCGCGCAGTACATCCCGCGTTTGAAAGAAGCAGGCATCAAGGTTATACCCGTGGTGGCTTCCGTTGCTTTAGCAAAGCGTTTGGAGCGAGCGGGTGCGGATGCTGTGGTGGCCGAAGGCATGGAGTCGGGGGGGCACATCGGGGATGTGGCCACTCTACCACTGGTACCTCAGGTGGTGGATGCGGTGAGTATTCCGGTCATTGCCGCGGGAGGGATCGCTGATGGGAGAGGCCTGGCAGCGGCATTGACTCTGGGTGCTGCTGGTGTCCAGATGGGCACACGTTTCATCTGCGCCACGGAATGTATCGCTCACATCAACTACAAGGACAAGATCGTTCAGGCAGGGGATCGGGCGACAGAAACGGCGGGCCATAGTACTGGCCACCCGGTGCGAGCGCTTCGAAACCCCATGGTGCGTGAGTTCGTGCGACTGGAGAAGGAGGGGGTTTCTGAAGGGATGATCCTCGAGTTCGGCACGGGAAAGCTTAGGCTCGCTGTGGTAGAGGGCGATACGGTGAATGGCTCGATGATGGCGGGACAGAGCGCTGGGCTGGTGAATGATATCGCGCCAGCGCGGGAATTGATACAGCGTATTGTGTCTGATGCTGAGGCAATTCTACTGTCATTGTCGGATTGTGTTCGATAAGAACTTGGATGAAAGGTAGGGAAGAGAATGCTAGCGTATGTCTTTCCAGGACAAGGTTCCCAGTACGTAGGTATGGGGCGGGATCTCTATGAGGCCTATCCTGAGGCCAGGGACGTGTTTCACGAGGCTGACGACGTGCTGGGTTTTGAGCTGTCGAAGCTCTGTTTTGAAGGGCCTGAAGATGATCTGAAGGACACGGCCAATGCGCAGCCGGCCATCCTGACCATGACCGTGGCCTGCTTGCGCGCCCTGGAGCGTCGCGTGAGCGTGGCGCTTAAGACCCCTCACTTCGTGGCGGGCCATAGCCTAGGCTTGTTCAGCGCCTTGTTCCATACCGGTGCTCTCGACTTCGGCCGGGCGCTGAAGCTGGTGCGAGAGCGAGGCGAGCAGATGTCCGCCGCCGGTGACCTGATTGAAGGTCGCATGGCTGCAATCATCGGTCTGGACGACGAGACGGTGAAGGACATCTGCGAGGAGGCCAGCCAGCAATGCGCGTCCCTCCTGGCAACGGACGACTCTCAATGCATGGGCGTCTGGATGGCTAACCAGAATTGCCCTGGGCAGGTAGTGATTTCCGGCGAATGCCGGGCAGTGCAGGTAGCGGGCGAGCTCGCCGCGCAACGGGGGGCCAAGAAGGTTGTGCCCCTCGCAGTGAGCATCCCTTCTCACTGTCCACTGATGGCCCCAGCGGTGCAGGGCCTGTCGGAGTGGATTGCTGAGCTTGAGCTTCAGATGCCTTCGGTCCCCGTGATTGGCAATGTGACTGGACGGCCTCTGCGCACTCCGGAGGAGATCAAGGAGGAGCTTCTCTTGCAGCTCGTCTCGCCGGTACAGTGGACCGAATCGGTTCGCTATATGCTCTCCCAGGGGGTGGACACGTTCGTTGAGATTGGGCCACAGCGGGTGTTGGGGGGCCTCATCCGGCGCATTGAGAGGAGGGCGCGAGTGATCAGCATAGAGGACGCTCCAACGCTGCAGGCCTTGAGCCAGACCCCGGGAAGATGACGGGAGGTGGGCAAGTGAGTCTTGAGGGGAGAGTAGCCATAGTGACGGGAGCCTCCAGGGGGATCGGACGGGCGATCGCCTTGAGGCTGGCTCGGTTGGGGGCCAAGGTGGTGGTAAACTACCGCTCCAGCCGGGCAGAGGCAGATGCCGTGGTCGAGGCCATCGAGGGGGCCGGGGGGAGAGCCGTGGCGGTGCAGGCTGACATCAGCAACGCTCAGGACGCGGGCAGGTTGGTGAAGGCAGCTCTGGACGTTTTCGGCAGAGTGGATATCCTGGTCAACAATGCCGGCATCACGCGGGACACCCTCCTGGTGCGCATGTCGGAAGCGGATTGGGATCACGTCCTGGACACGAACTTGAAGGGAGCCTTTCACTGCACCAAGGCTGTGCTGCGCCCGATGATGCGGCAACGGTACGGGCGCATCGTCAACATAAGCTCGATTGCTGGCGTTCGAGGCAATGCCGGCCAGACTAACTACGCCGCCGCCAAAGCTGGCCTGATTGGGTTCACCAAGTCGCTAGCCAAAGAAGTTGGCTCGCGCAACATCACGGCTAACGCTGTCGCGCCAGGCTACATCGAAACGGAGCTAACGGCGGGTCTTTCCGACGGCATCCGAAAGGCGGCGCTGGAGATGGCCGCCTTGGGACGGATTGGGACGCCTGAGGACGTGGCCGGGGCGGTGGCGTTTCTGGTATCTGAGGATGCTAGTTTCATAACGGGAGAGGTGCTGCAGGTAGATGGTGGACTGGGCATATAGGCGGGCAACGGGGCCTACCCGAAGGGATTACCGAATATTCATTACATAACGAACGGGAGGTAATAATTGACTCGCTATGCACGCATTGCAGGTTGGGGGAAGTATGTTCCCGAGAAGGTGCTGACTAACCATGATCTGGAGCAGATGGTTGAGACCAGCGATGAATGGATTCGAACGCGCACGGGCATTCGCGAAAGACGAATAGCGGAAGAGGGAGAAACGACCTGCACGATGTCGCTGGCGGCAAGCCGGGAGGCATTGGAGGTAGCGGGTATCGAAGCCGATGATGTCGATATGATCATCGTAGCAACCTCTACACCTGATTACAATTTACCCGCGGCGGCGAATATGGTGCAGGATCAGTTGGGGGCCAGGCACGCGGCTGCCTTTGACCTGCGAGCCGGTTGTACCGGATTCGTGTACGCCTTGGCCGTGGGAGCGCAATTTATTGCCAGCGGTGTGTATGAGAACGTGCTGGTTATCGGGAGCGAGATCTTGTCGCGCTTCGTGGATTGGGAGGATCGCAACACCTGTGTCCTCTTTGGCGACGGTGCTGGCGCGGTGGTACTGCAAGCCAGCGATGTCGCGACGGGCGTGCTCTCTTTCGTGCTTGGCTCGGATGGCTCGGACTACGATGCTCTGATCGTGCCGGGTGGTGGGAGCGCTATGCCATTCTCGCAAGAGGTGCTCGATGACCGCTTGCACTATCTGCGCATGGACGGCAAGCGAGTGTTTCGCTTCGCCACGCG